>CALQZK010000011.1 GCA_943349555.1 Candidatus Nomurabacteria bacterium | reverse complement strand
TAATTTTCAGGAATAACCAGATCTGCATCCTTGTGGGCCGTTACTTTAACTTTTGTTACTGACACCAGAGACGATTCTTTGTTATTCTTATCATATTCTATAGATAGATTGCTCTTAATTGTCTCAATGGTTGGCTCATTTTTTTCTGATATTCTAAACTTGTCGCTTTTAACACTGATCTTCGGATCATCAGAAGATGATATTCTGATGATGAAATAATTATCACGCTCAGTATCAAGATCACTCGGAACATTCCAGTAATATTCTTGGTCTAGCACTTTACACTGGAAACCTCTTGGGCATCTTTGAGCTTCTGTGGTACTTATTTCCCTTACAATCTTTATCCCTTTGGAATCCATTAGATCAATTTTCAGTTTTAAAACTCCGGAAGAACCATATTTAATAGTATAAGGCTTCCCTTTTTCTATAACCTCATCGAAGACAGGAGTGAGCAGAGAAATTGACTTGACCTCTTCTATCCTTTCAATCCCTCCAAAAACTAGGGAATTTGTCTTATTATTGGCTATTGATGTCATCTGGATTGCACTTGCGAATGGTTTAAAGCTCACTAGTACAGCTTTATAAGTATCTTTTTCAATAGGTTCATACGCTCCTTCAGCTATAACCTCAAACACGACTGATGTATTTGGAGGAATATAATAGTATGGACCTATGCTATCTTCCAGATTGTCTGGCCTGGGATAAGAAGGCCATAAATTATAATCTCCAAACATGGCATCTATATTATTTGGTTTGGGTTTATCCAAGGAGCCCTCCAGCTTTACGGTAAATGCCTGCTGTTTCAATACTTTTAATTCCTCATTTCCTGTCGTAATTTTTACATTAAAAAAGGCTTGGAGCTTTTCCCTTGCTTCCCCGTATTCCGGTGCCGGGATTTTTTCCAGCTTAGGGGTTCCAGTCACAATTACCATATTTTTATCAAGTGGTACGAACGTCCTTTGGCAAGATTTGTCGAAAGCATTGAAATGTCTCTGGTATTCTTCATCAGATGAGAATGGCATTTTTATCTCGGTTGGAACATAGGCTTGTCCAGTCTGCTTGGCAAAGGATTCTGAAGTGAAATGACTTGAGTATTGATAGAAAGATAATTTCAAAAATTCCCTGATCTTTTCCTTATCATCATTAAATGGATAGGCATCAACGGCAGAAAGCATCCTATCGAGAGATGCTGGATTGGCAAATATCTCACGGGCAGTTGTGTAATACCTAGCCTTGTAATCTGCGTGGAGTCTCTGTGGAATATGGTTTATTATATAGTTCAATGATGGCTCCTTTATTTCGCAGGAAAATGATGCATCGAAGCCATGGGGAATTATATAATATTTTTTTGTCTTGAGATCCATGCCGTAATCCTCGTTATGAATCACTCCCATATCTCCTAGATTGAAGAAATCTGTCATGAGTGACATTGTGATCGCTTCTTTCTGATCAAGAGGGAGTTTTACTTTTTCTCCTGTATCAAAATTTTGCAGATCAATATTGACTAACCTGCTAGTGTAATAAGTATTGTCATTTTCATCATCAATATATCCTTGCCAACGGCTTGACTGCCCAGAGACATAAAGTTGTGGGGAGAGATTGAATTGCTTGATGAAAGGAAGGGGGTCATCAAATTCGTCCACGCGCTGGATTATAAGATAACGAAATTCCTTTCCATTGTATTTCGGGTCAGAAGAGACAAAATGCATTCGAGCAAAACCGATTACATCCGGCGTAGGAATGCCGAAATGCCTAAATAGGTCGTGTATTAAATATTCCCGGAGCAGTACGTTGCTTGTACCGTTAAATCCCACATCACTAGCCCATTGACCATAGTCATTCCACAAGTCACATTCAGGAATAAGGCGAATCTTTTGATATGTAAGGACTGATGAATATCCTGGAACTGTCGTTCTGCCATTGAAAAGTGGTTTTGCTTTTCCCCTGCTGTCTTTTTTGTCAAAGCTGATATTGAGTACCGGGGGCTCGCATATTCTCCTGCTGCTTCCTTTGTGCTCGTATTTTACTTTCCACTGCTGTTTTTCAACCCCATCGACACTCTCCGTCAAATACCCGTCCCGGTCTCCCATTTCCTCCGTCAAGAATATTGTTTTGTCCTGGGTATCAAGCTTCAGATCGCGAATGGGTATAGATGCCGCATTGGCCTCTCCCACCATCGCAAAGAATGCAATGGTCAGAAAGAGAGCTACGAACGCTTTAGTTTTCATAATTCCTTAATTATATCCTAGGTGGTACACTTTATCTATTCTATGTTGTCCCCTTTCAAATCCATGGGAAAAATCATTATTTACCTCTTCGCCCTCATCGGCTTCGTCCTTGTTGCGGGATTTTTCTTGGTAAAATTCGGTATAACGAATACCGAGGGTGTCGTGGATGAACAGCAGGAGAATTTCATTGAAAAAAGTACGTGGAATGAAGGTGAGGAATGGGAGACCTTGAAGGAAGCGATTATTAAAGACGAAGTAGCAATAAAACAGGCTGCGAAAAATGCCGGTGTTCCTGCCAGGCTGATAGCCGCACAGCTTGTCGTCGAGCAATTGCGCCTTTATCACAGCGATCGAGAACTTTTCAAGACTATTTTCGCGCCATTGAAAATCCTAGGTAATCAAAGCCAATTCTCCTGGGGCGTCATGGGTATTAAACAAGAGACTGCCATAGAAATAGAGAGCGACCTCAAGGATGCTTCATCGCCTTTTTATCCTGGCAAATCCTATGAAAATTTATTGGATTTTAAAACAAAAGACCATGACACGGAAAGATTCAAGAGGATTGTAAAAGAAGATGATCGGTATTATTCATATCTTTACGCAAGCTTGTATATAAAAGAAATTTTGGCCCAATGGAAGAAAGCGGGATTCCCTATCGCAGACCGTCCGGAGATTATAAGCACACTCTACAACATCGGTTTTGAGCATTCAATTCCGAAAGTAAATCCGCAATCAGGAGGGGCAGAAATCAACATCGGCAATACATACTACAGCTTCGGCAGCCTGGCAAAAGATTTCTATGAATCAAATGAACTTCTTGAGAATTTTCCGAAGTAATTAGTACTCCCTCATACTTGCCTGCGCATCCACTTTCTTTAACAAATCCAAGACGACGGACACCACAATGAGAAGAGCCGTACCCCCAATAGCTAGAGTCTGATTCCCCGTGAATCCCTGCATAATGAGAGGAAGAACAGCGATAATACCCAAGAATAGAGCTCCGACAAGAGTGATGCGGGTTACAACTTTGCCAAGATAATTCATGGTAGATTCCCCAGGACGCACTCCAGGGATAAACGCCCCGCCCTTCTGTAAATTCTCGGAAATCATCTTTGGATCGAAAGTAACGGCAGTGTAGAAATAAGTGAAGACAAAGACAAGAAGGAAATAAATCACGCCATGAGACCAAGGATTGTTTAGGAATTCCGCAACCCAGCGGGCAGAATCAGCAACTGTTGTATTAGAGACATTTGAAAGGAAATTGGCAATAATTTGTGGAAAGAGGAGGATGTAAAGAGCAAGGATGATAGGGATCACACCAGCCTGATTCAATCTCAAGGGCAGATACGTGGAAACTCCTCCATAGACTTTATTACCCCTAACCTGCTTGGCATAAGTCACAGAGATTGGGCGCTCGGCTTCTGTCACAACTACTACCGCCACTATCACAACTAGCGCAATAAGAAGGGATAGGAGATAAAGAGGAATTTGCGCAGGATCAAAGGAAGCGATAAATTGGTATATCTGCGTAGGCAGGACAGCCACGATACCAGCGAAAATGATGAGTGATACCCCATTGCCAATGCCGAATTCTGAAATAAGCTCTCCGATCCACATAAGGAGGACTGAACCCGCAGTGATGACAAAAATATTTGTAACAAGTGTCATGCCTGTAAGCTGTGGAATAACATTCTGGCTGGCAAGGAGAGCTAGGAAGCCATAAGCCTGCAGTACTGCGAGAGGTACAGAAATGAGACGGGAATATTGTGAAAGTTTGGCACGGCCAGCTTCCCCTTCTTCTTGCATCATGGTCTTCAGACTTGGGAACATCATAGTCAAGAGCTGCATGATGATGGAAGCGGTAATGTAAGGTCCGACTCCGAGCATAAGTATGGAAAGCCTGGAGATTCCTCCTCCGGAAAATATGTCTAGAAGACCGAGGAATTGATTGCCTGCGAGCAGAGTCTTCAAGCTATCCAAGTCAATTCCAGGAATCGGAATGACGGAAAGAAGGCGGAAAACCACCAAGGCTCCCAAGGTGAAAAAGACTCTTTTGCGGATAGCAGGATCTCTTACAACTACCGCGATTTTTTGAAAAAATGAATTCATGTATGGCTATTTGATCGTCCCTCCAGCTTTCTCTATCTTCATTCTCGCTTCTTTCGAGACTTTACAACCTTCGAAGGAAAGCTTCTTTGTAAGATCGCCGACACTTAGTATTTTAACATGAGGCACCCTTCCCTCGAAGGTAGTAATTCCCTTCTTTTCGATGAGAGTCTTTTCTGATACCGTATCGCCGTCCTTGAAGATCTTCTCGATAAAATCTAGGTTAATAGCAATAGGCTTTACGACGAAAGATTTGAGGGAACTTTTTCCTCGTCCGCGAAGCTTCGGCACTCTTTTAATGAAGTCTCGAAGCTCTGGGCGCTTCTTATTTCCGGCGCGGGCTGTCTGACCCTTGCCTCCTCTTCCAGAGGTTTTACCTCGCTTGCCTCCTCGGCCAACGATCATGGTCTTCTTATTTTTTGTTCTTGGGATTAAATTATTTATTTGCATGGAAGTTTTTTATGCTATCTTGATATGACCCTTCATTTCCGCACGAGACCTTTTAGAAAGGCTGGTAAGCGCTTTGATCGTTGCTCGGGCAATGTTCAATCTATTCTTACTACCGGACAATAGCTTAGCACAAACATCCTTGATGCCGGCAAGCTCGATCACATTTCTAGCTGAGCTACCTGCTACCACTCCTCGTCCTCGTGCAGGCATGATCATGACCATAGCGCTGGAGAACTTGGCTTCAACAGCATGAGGAATTGTCATGGCTGGTGATAGAGTCACCTTTATCATATTCTTCTTGGCATGGCGGGTAGCTTTATCTATAGCTAGAGAAGTATCCCCCGCCTTTCCAAGCCCTACTCCCACCTTCCCCTTTTTATCTCCAGACACGACAGCGACAGAGAATGTGAATCTTCGTCCTCCGGCAGCCACTCGAGTCACCCGGCGTATGTCAATTATTTTTGTATCAAATTCTGGCTTGATTCTTTCTTTGTCTGGACGGGAAGAGCGTCGGCCACCTGGTCGGCGATTTTGATCTCTCTGATCAAGTCTTGCAGGCGGAACTGGAGGAGGAACTATTTTTCCTTCCGGTATTGCCGAGATTGTCTCTTCTGCAATTTCCTTTACTTCTATATCTTTAATAATTTCGTCTTTCATATATTTTAAAATTTAAGTCCTCCTTCCCTAGCCGCATCTGCCACCGCCTTTATCTTGCCAGTATATAGGTATCCTCCTCGGTCGAAGACCACCTTTTCAATCTTAAGTACTTTTGCCTTCTTTGCAAGCTCGACGCCGACTTTCTTGGCATCTGTATCATGAGACTCGGCGAAGGTATGTCCCTTTACATCATCCACCAGCTGGGCGTAGATGAATTTGTTTGATCGGAAAACAGAAAGTCGAGGGCGTTCTGGGGTGCCGGAAATTGTCGCTCGGATTCTCTTGTGCCGGCGGGCGATTTTCATTTGTTTTTGCTTGCTTGTATTCATATATTGTTTATATTACATCATCACGCTAGACCGATTTCTTTCCCTGCTTTCGGCGTACGACTTCATCATCATAGCGTATTCCCTTTCCTTTGTAAGGCTCTGGCTTCTTCAATGCCCTAACCTTGGCCGTGAACTGCCCGACGGATTCGCAGTTGATACCGGTAACTGTAATAACGTTTTTCTCCGCAGTAACCTTGAGATCATCTGGAATGATAACTTGAACTGGGTGTGAGAAACCAAGAGCTAGGTTTAATTCCTTTCCTTTTACATCGGACTTGAAGCCGATACCTTCCACGATGAGCTTCTTCTGATAAGGAGTATTTACCCCAGCTAGCATGTTTTTCAAATGAGCAGCATATGTACCCCACAGAGCCAAGATATCGATAGAGTTGCGCACTGGGGTCAGGGTGACTTCATTATTTTCTATTTTGATTTCTATTTCAGGACGAAATTCCTTCGTAAGAGATCCTAGGGGTCCTTTCACCACAATAGTTCCAGAAGTGTAGGTTACTTCTGTCTTTTCTGGAATTGGTATTGGTTTTTTTGCTATTCGTGACATATATTTTTATTTAAATTCTTACCAGATTTTGAAGAGAACTTCTCCGCCGACTTTGTTCTTCTTGGCATCTATATCTAACAGGACTCCCTTTGGAGTAGAGATCACTGTGTTTCCGAAACCGCTCTTGAACATGCGGATATCATTTGCCTTCTGGTAAATTCTTCGCGAAGGTTTGGAAATTCTGTCGACTCCGTGGACTCGAGGCTCATCTCCCAAGTATACCAATCCTATTTCCAAAGTTTTTATTACTTTCTTTCCTTTCTTTTCAATATTTGAAACATAACCTCCCTTTGCTAGAACATGAGCAATGGATTCTTTTAGCGCAGAGTAAGGAACAGTAATGGAAGCCTTTCCGGCATCGCTTCCGTTCTTTATACTGACTATGAGATTTGAAATTGGGTCTGTTACCATGATGATTTCTTTATTCCTGGGATGACGCCGTCATTGGCGAATTCTCGAAAGCAGATTCTACAAAGGTCAAAGTCACGCATATATCCATTCTTTCGTCCGCAACGGAAACAGCGTCTCACAACTCGTGAGGCGAACTTTGGGGTTTTCTTTGCTCTTGCTTTGACTGATGTTTTTGCCATGTGGCTGAATTTTGCAATAAAAATGGGGATTGGTTAGCTTCTTCTTTCGAAGCGTGCTTCCAATCACTATTTCGTATATTTATCACTCTCTCCTATGTGGCGCTTATCTTAGCAGAAGTTAGAAACTTATGCAACTATTTCTTAACTTCTTCTTTCTTAAAAGGAAAGCCTAAATATTCTAGAAAAGCCAGAGTCTGATCTTTCTTCTGTGATGAAGTCACGATAGTAATACCCATTCCGAAAACGTCCTTCAAATCCTCATCCGATGTTTCTGCGAAAATAGTATGCTCTTTGATACCCAGAGTGTAGTTCCCCATTTCATCTACTGCTGTCCTGACAATTCCCCGGAAGTCTTTTGTCCTAGGTAGAGCAATGTGAACCAAGCGGTCTACGAAGTCGCACATTCTTTTTCCCCGGAGAGTGACTTGATAGCCAACAGGATCTCCTGTTCGAACCTTGAATGTAGCAATGGATTTCTTTGCACCACGAAGAGCTGGCTTCTGTCCTGTAATGCGAGCCATGCGGTCAGCGATAAGCTCTATCTTCTTTTTATCCTTAAGAGAGCCGATGCCTGTAGAAATGACAATTTTCATCAACCTTGGAGACTGCATAGGATTCTTCCAGCCGAATTTTTCTCCCATTCCCTTGAATGAATCTTTATTTAGCTGATATGTAGTTGTTGGTGCTGGATTTTTCATGTTATTTCTATTTATTTTTCTGGCTATTTCTTCTTGGCGACATTGGAGACATCGATAGGCATAGTTACTTCTACAATCTGGCCTTTCTGTCCTTGCTTGCGGGGCTTCTGATTCTTTTTAATTATATTTATACCAGCCACAATAATCTTGTGTATTTTCGGCATGGATTTGATCACCTTTCCGCTTTTGCCCTTATCCTTCCCTGCTAGCACTATTACATTGTCGTCTTTTTTTATATTCATGGGTTTATTTTAACTATACAATTTCTGGTGCTCGGGAAGCAATGGTCTGGAAGCCTTTCTCAGACATTTCGCGTGGAATAGGACCGAAGATACGTCCTGCAATCGGCTCCTTCTTTCCCTTTTCCAAGATAACTACTGCGTTCTCATCGAAGCGAATGTATGAGCCGTCCTTCCTGCGGTAAGGTTTAGCCTGGCGGACAACGACAGCCTGGAGGACATCTTTCTTCTTGATTGTCTTCCTAGGCTCTGCTCTCTGGACAGAGAGTACAACAAGGTCCCCTATCTCTGCGTATCTTTTCTTGGAAGAGCCGAGCACTTTGAAGATGCGTCCTATTTTGGCGCCGCAGTTGTCAGTTATTCTTACTATTGAACGTGGCTGTATCATATATTTAAATTACTTTAAAAGATTTTTGTTTAGAGAGTGGTCGACAGGACTCTATTGTAACCTTGTCACCAACTTTCTTGGTATTGCCTGGATTGTGCGCTTTGTAGCGTTTTCGTAGAGTGATGAATTTCTGATACTTCTGATTCTTCACATATCTCTCGACAAGCACAACAACCGTATCCTTCATTTTGTCGGATACCACCATTCCCGATAGTGTCTGTCTTTTTACTGTTTTTTCTATTTGCTTTTCCATATTATTTTATTTTTACCGGTGCGGTTTTCCTGATTGTCAGCTCCGTCATAATGCGCGCAATCTCTTTCCTAGTTGTCCTTCCAAGCTTAACATTCTTGGTCTTACTACCAGTAGAGCCGAAGCGGAAATTGCGAATAACTTCGCGCTTTTCTGCGATTAGCTTCGTTAGATCCTTTTCTGTTTTAGCTTTGTATTCTTTCATGTTATTGCTCATTCGCCACATATTACATCATATTTCGGCTGACCACCTTGGTCTTGACCGAGATCTTGGTACCCGCCTTGCGGAGGGCCTCAAGAGCTACCTTATCATCAACTCCGTCAATTTCAAAGAGGACACGTCCAGGCTTGATTTGTGCAACGAATCCTACCGGATCCCCCTTCCCCTTTCCAAGCTTCACCTCCGGAGGCTTCTGGGTGAATGGTCGGTCAGGGAAAATGCGCACCCATACCTTTCCAGACTTCGTAGCATAGCGCGCCATGACTTTGCGAGCGGCCTCGATCTCATTGGAAGACAGTCTTCCGAACTGCAATGCCTTCAAGCCATACGAGCCAAAAGAAATTTCCACTCCACGCGTCTCGACAGAAGATGCAAGTTTCTTCGCATTCTTACGTCCTGTGTGCCACTTGCGAAATTTTACTTTTTTAGGAAATAACATGGTGGTTTATTAAAATTATTTAGCAGCATTCTTGAGATCCTTCTCAAATATTTGTCCCTTATAGATCCAAACCTTAATACCGATATCTCCGTATGTCATATGAGCCTTTTCCTTTGCGAAGTCTATATCCGCACGGAGAGTCTGCAATGGAATCTGACCTTTCTTCAAGTCCTCCTGGCGGGCCATATCTGCTCCACCTAGGCGGCCGGAAAGCTTGATCTTCGCTCCCTTCACCTCCCTGTTAGCCAATATTTTTTCCAAAGTCTGTTTCAAAACTCTGCGGAAAGGCAGACGCTTCTCCAATCCTTCTGCTACGATCAATCCCACAATCGCCGCATTTGATTCTGGATTCCTAACCTCTTCAATATCAATTTTTAGTTCCTGTCCGGCTAGGCTGATATCGTTCTTCTTCATCAGTTTGAGAATTTTCTCTCGAAGCTTGACTGCTCCATCTCCACTTCTTCCTATGATCGTTCCAGGACGAGAAGATCGGATGATGATATGGAAGGCTTTCTGATTTCTTTCAATCTGTACATCGGAAAGATAAAAGGCTCGAAGCTCTTTCTTTAGAAATTCTCGTACGAGGAGGTCTGCCTTGAGAGCGTTCCTATATCCCTTGTTCACGCCGAACCAGCGACTTTTCCAGTCGCGGATGATTCCTAGTCTATGTGCATATGGATGGACGGAGTGTGACATATATTATTTTTTCTTTTTTGGGATTAAAGGAGCCAATACCATGAGCACATGGCTGGATCGCTTGTTGATTCGCGAAGCCGAACCACGAGCTCTCGGCATGCTCCTCTTTAAGGTCACACCAGTATCTACTCGAAGTTCCTTTATCATCAATCCCTCTTTTTCCAAGCTGTGATTATTCTTTGCACTAGCAAGAGCGGACTGGAGAAGGCTGTGTAGAGGATCTGCTGCTTTCTTACTTAGGAAATTAAGGGTGTTCAAAGCACTAACAACAGACTTGCCTCGAACAAGATTCGCTACGGAGCGGACCTTTCTTGGAGACTGTCGGAAATTGTTTAGTGAAGCTTTGATCATAAAATTATCTCTGTATTATTTCTTAGCTGGCGCCGCTACTGCTTCTTTTGCCGACTTTGCAGCATTTATTTCTGCTTCTTTTGCTTTCGTCTCAATCTCCTTCTGCATTTTTCCTCCATGCTTGGTGAACTTTCTTGTAGGCGAGAATTCACCGAGGCGGTGTCCAACCATTTCCTCGGTGACTAGAACATCAATATGTATTTTTCCATTGTATACCCCAAAGATAAAGCCCACCATTTCAGGAGAAATCTGGCTTCTTCGATACCATGTCTTTATAACCCCAGTTTCTATGGGTTTCTTGCCTGCAATCTTCTTTAGAAGACGCTCTTCGACATATGGACCTTTTTTAAGACTTCGTGACATTTTCTTTAATTTTGTTTTGTTTAAAGCCCTGAAATACTAACAAATTGGGGCATAAAGTCAATTTTTACTTCTCAACATTCTTATTCTTACCAACTCTTCGGCGGGAAACCACGAAGACATTCGAATATTTCTTCGGTGTCCTTGTCTTCTGGCCTTTTCCGGCTGGCTTGCCCCAGCGTGTCTTCAATCTGCGCAAACCTCGGCCAGTTCTCTGTTCTCCTCCTCCGTATGGGTGGTCGACTGGGTTCTGGGCAGATCCTCTCACTGTTGGACGAATGCCCATCCATCTTGATCGTCCAGCTTTTCCAATATTCACCAATCTGGATTCCTCGTTGGAGACAGTCCCGACTGTGGCCCAAGCATTATCATGAACCTTGCGAACTTCTGTTGAAGGAAGCTTGATGTGAGTGTAACCAGCATCGTTGGCAATAACCTGGGCAAATGATCCGGCAGATCGCACAAGCTTCGCTCCCCCATTTGGGCGAACTTCGATGTTGTATACGAAAGTTCCAACAGGAATTTTCCTCAAAGGCAGGCGATTGCCGACTTCGATGAGAGCTTTTTCTGATACAAGAAATTTATTTCCAACTTTTACCGTCTTTGGCACAAGGATGTACCTCTTTTCTCCATCAACATACTGTACAAGGGCAATGTAGCCGGTTCTATATGGATCGTATTCAATAGTCTTCACAATCGCAGGGATATCCTTCTTATCATAGACAAAGTCGATCTGGCGATACAGCTTCTTATTTCCTCCTCCTTTATGTCGAACAGTGATACGACCGAAGGCATTGCGTCCCATGTCTCTCTTCATTCCCTTCGTTAGAGCTTTGTGAGGTTCGTTCGTAGTAATATACTCCTTGTATGGGAGTGTTGTCATGTGCCTTCGTGATGGGGTTGTTGGTGCGTAGCTTTTCATCGTAGTTATTTATATTTATTTTCTCTTATGCGAATTCTATCTTATCTCCTTTTTTAAGATAAATTAGCGCTTTCTTTACTTTAGAAAGGCTGATAGTCCTGACTTTCAAAGGAGTAACTTTATAAAGAGTTTTTATGGCCTTGGCGATGGCAGGCTTGCTGGCATTCCCTGCCACCTCGAAAGTGTAAACATTCAATGATTCGCTCATCATTCCTGATTTCTCTGTTATTCTTGGTCTTAGTATTATATCCATAGAAGTATTATTTAAATATTTTCAATGACTCCGAAGGATTGGCAATCACAATATATTTATGATTTAGCACAGAAACCGGGTTAATGGTGCGAATCTCTTCGAGATCAACATTACCGAAATTCTTGAAGCTCTTTGAAAGTTCAGGGTATTTCTTATCGATGGCGATGATAGCCGCATTTACAGGCTTTGTTCCAAGCTTCTCAAAACCCTTGATTTTCGCTAGAGACAAAAGGACAGCCTTTGCTTCCTTGGCCTTTGGAGCAGAGAAAGATAGGGAGTCGACAAAAAGAATCTCCCCATCGCGCATCTTCTGTGAAAGAATGACGTGGAGAGCCTTGGCTTTCGCCTTCTTATTTACTTTTCTATCATAATCCTTCTCGCTTCTTGGACCATGAGCTATACCTCCTCCAACCCAGATAGGAGAACGGGTAGAACCGTGTCGAGCACGTCCTGTACCCTTCTGCTGCCAAGGCTTCTTACCTCCTCCGGAGACTTCGCCTCGAGTCTTAGTATTGGCAATAGAGTGGCGCATGCTGGAAGTCATAGAGACGACTACCTGGTGAACTAGGTCTGCATTCCAAGGCAGGCCAAAAATGTCCTTGGAAATAGTGATTTTTCCAGATTCCTGCCCTTTTTGATTGTAGACTGTTGTTTCCATTATTATGTAAATTAGCCTCGTATCTCCACGACCGTCCCCCTTCTGCCGGGAATTGCTCCTGCAATATATAGGGTATTTGAAGCTTGGTCAATGTTTAAGACCTTTAGATTCTTGATTGTAATCCTATCGCTACCCATACGTCCCGCCATGCGCATCATCTTTGGCACTTTGTTTCTAAGTCCTCCTCCGATGGATCCAGGCTCTCTCTCCGAGTGCTTCTGACCATGAGTCCTAGGTCCTCCGTGGAAACCGTGCCTCTTGACCACCCCCTGAAAGCCTTTTCCCTTGGAAATTGCGCTGACCTCTATCTTGTCCCCTTCTTTAAATTGAGAAATATCTACGGTATCTCCGGCTTTCTGCACGACTTCTCCTGGCTTGAACTCTTTTCTAACTGACTTATTCCTCTTGGGATCTTTCTTGCCGGTCGTAATGGGAAGAGAAACCTGAACAGCAGAATATCCATCCTTCTCTGCAGTCTTGACCTGGGTAACAGTCACAGGATCAGCCTTCACAAGAGTGACAGCGTGAACCACGCCTTCCTTGTCGAAGATCTGCGTCATATTCAATTTTTTTCCTAAGATAAATTTCATATATTTCGTGCGGTCATTTCTGTCACGCAGTATTGATTGTATTACATCATCTTCACATCGATATTGACTCCGGATGGAAGGCTCAAGTTCGTCAGAGCTTCTATTATTTTCTGATTTGGGTTGATAATATCAATGAGGCGCTTGTGAACCCTCATTTCAAACTGCTCTCGGGCATTTTTGTAGACGAAAGAGGATCGATTGACCGTGTATTTCTTAATCTCTGTAGGCAGAGGAATGGGGCCAAAGAACTGTGCATCATAACGAATGGCCGTATCCATGATCTGTTTCAGAGAAGCGTCAAGAATCTTATGCTCATAAGCTCGCACACGGATACGTAGTCGAGGCTCCGCCCCTTCCTTAGCTACCGCCTTTATTTTCGGCTTCGTGACTCTCTTTGATACTACTTTTTTCTCGGCGACAGCGGACATATGTTTTTATTAAGCAACAACTTTCGTTATAACTCCAGCTCCGACAGTCTTACCTCCTTCTCGGATGGCAAATCTTTGCTGAGCATCGAGGGCGACTGGCGCAACCAGCTTTACCTTAAAGGTAACAGTATCTCCTGGCATAACCATTTCTACGCCTGCGGCAAGAGTCACTTCTCCAGTAACATCTGTTGTTCGGATGTAGAACTGTGGCTTGTATCCTGTGAAGAATGGAGTATGTCGTCCTCCCTCTTCCTTCTTCAAGATGTAAACTTCTGACTCAAACTCTGTATGAGGCTTAGCAGAACCTGTCTTAGCAAGAACCATACCTCGGGTCACATCATCCTTTCCTGTACCTCGCAATAGGAGACCAGCATTGTCCCCGGCAATTCCCTCTTTCAATGACTTATTGAACATTTCGATACCCGTAATAACAGTTTTGGAAGTATCCTTGAAGCCGATGATCTCCACTTCCTCTCCAACCTTTACCATTCCTCTCTCAATTCTTCCTGTAACCACGGTTCCTCGTCCTTCAATAGAAAAGATGTCTTCGATAGGCATAAGGAATGGCTTGTCGACATCGCGAACTGGCATAGGAATGAATGTATCTAGGGATGTCATCAATTCCTTTATCTTGGCAACGTATGGAGCATCACCTTCAAGAGCCTTGAGAGCGGAACCTCGAATAACTGGAGCAGCCTTTCCGTCGAAACCGTTCTTTGTAAGAAGTTCTCGAACTTCTTCTTCAACTAGGTCTAGGAGGTCAGCTTCAGGCACCATATCGCACTTGTTAAGGAAAACTACGACGCGAGGCACACCAACCTGCTTTGCAAGAAGAATATGTTCTCTTGTCTGTGGCATAACTCCATCAGTCGCAGAAACGACAAGGATAGCACCGTCCATCTGTGCGGCACCAGTAATCATGTTCTTAATATAGTCCGCATGTCCTGGAGCATCGATGTGAGCGTAGTGGCGAGCATCAGACTCGTATTCTACGTGTGCAAGAGAAATGGTCACCACCTTTGTGGCGTCTCGAACTGTTCCTCCCTTTGCGATATCGGCATATGCCTTGACCTGGGCTAGTCCATCCTTCGCTTGGACGGCTAGGATAGCTGTAGTAAGTGTTGTCTTGCCGTGGTCAACGTGTCCGATAGTACCGACGTTAACATGGGGCTTTGTACGATTAAATTCTGCTGCCATATGATATATATAATGATAAAAATAATAATGCCAACGCAAGAAAAACGCGTACTGGTTATGTTAGCAAGCGAGCGGATTCCTGTCAACTTTCTGCTCATGAGTGGCCTAATGTATCCCAGACCAGTATAATCCAAATAATTCCCTGAAAGCTCTGCAAATCACTGACAACTTCGCGCCAGTCGGCGAGCCGTATGAACGAGGAAAATGTGACACAGGAACTTCCTTCCAAGCAATTCCCTTCCTTTGCAAGCGGATAAGCAGTTCTGCGCTCATCGTCGCCCCGCGAGTCTTAAGTGGTAAATCCGCCACGAGCTTCTTCTCAAAAAGTTTAAAGGCACAATCTATATCTTTAACTCTAAGTCCAAAGAGGAGTCTGACAAGACTATTCCATCCCCATGCATTCACAAGTCTCATAAATGGGTCTCGACGAGGAGAACGATATCCTATAACAACTCGATACTCAGGGATGAACACCAAAAGCCTTTCTATTTCTCTGAGGTCAAACTGAAGATCTGCATCAGTGAAAAATACGAGATCATATTTTGCCGAATGAATTCCACTCCAAACCGCCGCACCATACCCGAGGTTCTTATCATGGTGGACTACCCTCACTCGAGCATTCTTAAGAGCGAGATTGTTCGCTATGGTGCCGGTGGCATCCTTACTTCCGTCATTTACAATAATAATCTCATAATTTTGCGAGATACGAGCAAGAACATCATGTGCAAGCTCAACAGTTTTTGTGATATTTTTTTCTTCATTATATGCGGGGAAAAAGACAGAAATTGAAAGATTTTTCATGTTGGTAAATCATATCACGGCACCCCTATGCTATACTATTTGTCATGATTCCTCTGATTATTTTGGCAATCAGCTTTGTCACACACTTTATATTCCTTGGACAGCCGGCTTCTGTGGTCTTCGATGAAGTGTTCTATGGGAATTTCATGTCAGCCTACTGGCAGGGTCTCTACTTCTTCGATCAACACCCACCTTTTTTCAAATTGCTCATGGCAGGTATCGGATACCTCACTGGAGCAAGTCATTATATAGCCGACTGGAGCCATATCGGCAACGCCGTTCCAGATCAAATCACAATTCTCCGTCTTGTTCCTATCATTTTTGGAACATTTTTCCCTCTCGTAATCTACGCCATCTGCCGTAGACTCGACTTCTCCAAGATCGCTTCGACTACCGTGGCAATTCTCCTTTGTCTTGAGAATTCTCTCGTAGCTCAATCACGATTCATCCTACCCGACATTGTTTTGCTCTTCTTCGGATTCCTCTCGATTCTTCTCTATCTCGAATACACGAGACGTCCTGACGCGCGAGCTGGCACATGGTTCCTCTTCGTTTCTATTCTCTCTGCTACAGCGACTTTATCTATAAAATGGACTGGACTAGCCTTTCTTCTTGTAATCTTCGCTATGGAGCTCTATCGTTTGAGATCCGCTTTCAAATTAAATATAAAAAAGCTTGTTTTATTTGTTGGTTCTTATCTAAGCATCGCTCTACTCATATATACGACGCTTTTTGCTATCCATTTTACCCTTCTCTATCACTCTGGACCGGGAGATGTCTTCATGACATCTCAATTCCAGAAGAATCTTATCGATAACAAACATTTCTCCGATTCATCCATCAAAGCACGTGGATTCTTCGGTAAATTCCTTGAACTGAATGACACTATGTTCACAGTGAACCATACCATGATCGCAACTCACCCTTATTCAAGTAAGTGGTACACTTGGCCATTCATGGTCCGAGGGGTCTTCTATTGGCAGAGTACGAGTACACAGAAGACAGTACTCGCACCAAAATCTGCCATGACGGATCAGCTGAGTATAGAACCGACCTCAGAATCCCCCTCCTACATTTACCTTATTGGCAATCCTTTTATCTACTGGCTCAGCGTATTATCTATCATATTTCTTTCATTGTACACCTCATTAAAACGTCGCCTCAACAAAATTTCCTTCTTTCTTCTTATCGGTTTTGTTGCAAACTTACTCCCTTTTGCTTTTATAGGCCGTTTGATGTTCCTCTACCACTACGAAGCAGCATTGATCTTCAGTATCATTGCGGTTGGCTACTTACTCGATCTTCTTTTCATGCAATCAAAACAAAAAAGAATAGCTACTGTAGCTATTCTCTCTGTTGCCGTATTGGCATTTATCTATTGGAGTCCTATAACTTATGGTATTCCTCTTACTGACCAAGCTCTCGCTTCTCGAATGTGGTTATCAAGCTGGCGATAGACTATCTTAAGAACAATGAATCTGCGAAGTCTCCAATCGCATAGAATACGTTCGCTATTATACTTCTACTTCCAGCACCACTCACTGGAGATCCGGATGGTGAAGGTGAGGAAGAGGGTGATGCAGAAGGAGCAACAGATGATGAACTACTTGGAGATGGTTGGGAAATAATATTCACATACGCGGATCCGGAAGTCGTGCCGTCAGGAAGCCTCAATTTGAAGTAATAAATTCCATTTCCTCCTGTCCATGAGTATGAGACATTGTAGGAAGATCCGGAGTTGATGGCTGGAATAGATACAGATGCCCAATCAGAGAAGTAAGAACCGTCAGTGGAGTATTGGAAATACCCACTCATTGGAGTTGAAGGTGCATTGCCGGCATTGCTGACTGTGGAGCTAATAGTCATGTTTCCAGCGTATATCTGTCCGGTGGTTCCTGTTACTGAACTGGTGATAGTAGGACTAGAGGCAGAGAGGTTTGGTGTGCCAGCGGAAACTGGGGCGGAGGATTGTACGGGAGCTGTGGATTGGGCGGGGGTTACAGTTTGAGCAATTGTAAAAGTACTATTAGAATAATCTTCTACTTTCTCTCCCACTCCTGCAATGACTCGCATCCAGAAAAGATTAGGTTCTTTGCCGACTCCGTAGCCTGAAGGAATTGTCCATAAGTATGAACCTGTATTTTGTATACCCGAAATAATGACGTCTTCTACATTCGAGTTTGCCCCCTTGTTTCTATAGGATAGCTGGAGACTGATTGTCGCCGTAGAAGGCAAATTTGAAGTTGACCATGTGATTGTTCGAGACTCTAGAGTAGAGTATTGTTCTCCCCCATTTGGAGATTTAACGGTAATAGATGGATTAGCGACTGGAGCTGGAGAAGTGGAAGGATTAGCTGAGGAAGTTATGGTGAAGTAGGAATTGCTACGGTCACAAGATTCGGAATTCTTTGTACAAACTTCAATCTTGTATCTACCTGTTGGAATATTATATTTAGTAAATATTGTTTTACTGATAACCATGATTTGTTTATCCGTAGCCTGACCAATAACAGGAGATGTGTCCATAGCTGAGAGCAAATCCCATCCAGCGTTATTTTCGTTGACTAGATTAAAGTAATGTAATTTATTATATACGGGTGTAAAACTTATTATAAAATCACTACCGAGACTCAGTGTCTCTCCCCCATCTGGATAAGTGACTGTAATGGCAGGTTGAGTAACTGGCGCCGGACTCGTTGATAGTCTAGCTAACACAGTCACCTGAACCTTGTTTGTCACCAATGCTGGACCATCGACATAAAGACTGTAAGTGCCTGGAGTGACGGTAGGAGGCACTCTGAATGTCAGACTGTTGTCTGGAATATTGTCTCCATAGAGCTGGATATTTGTAGAGCCGATCTTCACCACACCGTTGCTTGC
>CALQZK010000010.1 GCA_943349555.1 Candidatus Nomurabacteria bacterium | reverse complement strand
CGCTTAGCTGTCGTGAATACTGTGCAGCCATCCATCTCTCCATTGGAGTAATGATGCTATCAGTAATTTCTTGCTCTTCTCGTGGAAAAGGCTTGCATGTATAGAGGACTTTCTTTCCATGTTGTTCGCAAAGATGCTCGTAATATGCAGCTTCATTTTGGTTTTGAAATCTTCCCCAACGTGAGACATCGTACACAAGAATATAGTCGAAAGCTGGAGCGTTAGGATTTAATACCCAATCCTTCATAAGACTTTGAAATCCGGGGCGAGTAGCCGTCAGTCCACTTACACCTTCATCCGATAAATGACCTACTATTTCTCCACCGTATTTTTCTGCGTATTTTGCATGATGTTCTTTCTGAATGAATACGGAATTCTCCTGCTTATCTTCCGCAGAGTGACGATTATATGTTAAGGCCTTCCATATTTTTTTGGATTGAGTGAATTGCATTATAGAAGTTTCTTAAGCTCAGTAATAAGACCTTTTTCTTTACTATCGAATGGAATACCCGTCTTTCTTTTCTGCTTTATTTCACCGATAAGTTTAACAATGGAAAGAGAAAATCCAGACTGAATAGTGTTTCGATCTAGTTCTTCGATTGTTTCATCTGGATCTGAAAGAAATTTATGTATTTCCTCTTGGTTAGCAGAAGCACGAGCAAAAATCTTACCGAGCTTACGAAAGTCCTTTCCCTTCTTAATGACCTTGCGTGTCACTTTTTCGAAAAGGATTTTTATCACATCCGGCACCTCAAAATTTCTTATTTTTACGAGGCGTGGCAAAAGTCGTACAAACTCCATGCGATAGACTTCCTTGAGTTTATATTCCTGCATCAATTCCAAGTATTCAAGTTTCTGGTCACGAAGCTGGAGCGATGACTGAATGGTAGTTTTTGAAAGATTGAGGAGGTTTGAGAGTTCTTCATTCTTGATACCCAGCTTGATCTTAGCCCGATGAAGAGAGTTTGATTTCTCCATTGGCTTCCAGCCTTTACGATTGTTCTGATTCTCGTATCTGCGAACCTCCAATTCACCCTCGCTTATTTCAGGGTAGATCTGACACATAGCCTTGTCTACCTTTAAGGTTTTGAGGCAGAGGTACCTGCGATGACCGTCGATAATGACAAAGCGGTTAGGCTCCTTTTGAGTTACCATGATTGGCTCCTGGAGGCCGAAACGCTCCAAAGAACTTGTTAATTTCTCTTGTTCGGATGGGCTACCATATTCCTTACGGGGCTGATTACCGTCCAATTCGAGCTCGAGTATGGGTAATTCTCTAAAAATGGTCTTATGTTTTGCAATCATAAAAAATGAGATTAGTTGATAATAAATACCGAGCCATGATTGCCTGTTTTAGCCAAAAATTACCCGTTCTTTTTCACCGTATCACACAACCTGTGGAATGTACAGGAAAACGCGAACAGATACACCCTTTAGTAGGTGCACAAAATGAACCCAACGTATAATGAGAATTATTTAAATCTGTCTTGAGAAAAACTATGCATTGGCTTCTTGGCTTCTTTTCCCCGTTCTTGCATAGACTGAGAGACCTCATCATACGGAATGAGGTTGACTCCAAGTCTTACAAGTTCGTCTTTTATATTGTCTATCCGAATTTCCTTAATAACAGGAACTTCATCGTAACTTACATACTCCCCCTCCAATCCTTCGGGACTAGGGAAAAAGAATTCCGAACTTACTTCATAGAGATAACCTGGCTCATTAAAAGATTCTAAAGCACCCGGTGTAAGTTCATCACAGTATAGTTCCCTTTTGCGAGTATCGGGATTGGGGGAATATGAAACCGCAACATCATCACCGCTCGAGTGAACCATTGCTAATGCGTAGGATTTATCATTGGTGGCAAAAACAATAAGTCTTCCTTTGCCAACGATATGTTCGGTCGGTCTAAAGATCTTAATGCCACTGTCTTTCGATCCGTGATAAAAAGTTGCATCTGACATGAATATTTCTCTATAAGGTTGATTAGCTTGAGCTATCAACCATTCCCATAGTGGAATAAATTGTATCGTTTTTCCATCTTTTACTACTTCTCTTTTTTCATTCCACGTGAGCACGGTCAGTTTGGTGACATTCAATTCTTCGCTGGCCTCAACCAAGGCCTTTACTTCCCTTTCCTCAACATCTTGAGCTGTTGATTCATAGGAAACTTGTATGAGTTCCACGACCTGGTATCCTTTTTTCAATACAAAGTCTACCTCTCGATCATTTCGAGTCTTGTAATAGAAAAGTTCGCGATTTGGTTCATTTCCTTTTTTGACGAGTTCCACGAATACAAGGTTCTCCATGAGCTTTCCACTATTCGGAGAATGCTGAATAGCTTTTGCAGTGACAAACCCGTTATCAACTACATACGTTTTTTTCGGCGCAAGCATTCTTCCACTTGCTTTCGTAGAATGACGCTCCAAGGAAAATATGAGATACGCCTCATTGAGATAGCCGAGGTATTTTTCAAGTGTTACGCCACTTTTAAAGGAGAGAATGTTGACGAGTTTTCGCAAGCTATACTGGCTTGATACATTGTTTATAAGAAATGATCCCAGGCCGTCTATCTGCTTAGAAAAGCGAACCTTGTGTCTCTTTATAACATCCTTAAAGAGAACGGCATCAAAAAGAACATCGAGGTAACCCCGTGGATCTATGCCTTTCGTCACGACCTCAGGATAGCCTCCATTCGTCATGTACTGGGTAACGTATCCTTGAAGTTTTGCTTTTTCATCCGGCAATGAAAGTCTCTCGGGTTTTATTTCATACTGTTTCGCTTTAAGTATCTCGGTAAAACTAAACGGTAATATCTCTATGGGTATATGACGACCAGTAAGATGGGTAGCAAGTTCTTTCGAAAGTAGACTTGCGTTCGATCCTGTAAGCACGAGATTGTATCCCCCACGATGAAGTCGATTGGCAAAAAGTTCCCAGTTTGGGAGATTTTGTATTTCATCAAAAAGAATATACTTTGTGTCTCCGTATACCTGTTTAAGTTCTGAAAGAAGTTCATCAAGATTTATCTTTTCTTCACCAGGAAGAGCTTCGTCATCAAAATTGAAGTATGCAAAATTCTTACTTTTAAGGAGCATTAAAGCGAAGACAGATTTTCCTGCCCGACGGGGACCGAGAATGACTTTTATGAGATCTGAAGCTATCCATTTCTCAACATCTTTCTCCTTTATTCGGGAAATGTAAGGAAGCGAAAGAAGCCTGTCTTTATCCTCTTTTTGCTTAGAAACTAGGTCTTTTAGCATAGTATTTATGTTGTACTGTGCATTTTAGCCCTTTTTTGCACAGTACACCTATTTTACTGGTCACTATGGGACTGAGTCAAGGGGATAAGTAGGCAAAGGAAAACGCCAGCGTGAGCCGGCGTTTTCTAATGATTTCGATTTAATATCACGGTTTGGGCCCACTTTCCCTGTGGTTTATAAATTGCTTTGCCGTGCGAGCCTTCGGATTTAAATAGAGTGACCATTCTCTACCTTCCTCCTTATTTAAGCCAGGTAACAGCTCGATGAAATTGTCTGGCCGAGTACACGTACGTGGGAAAAGATACATGTACTTGTAAACATATAATATCATAAAATAACAATCAACAATACTACTCATTGGAATAAGAAGTGACCTTATTCCAATCATGAGAATAAGCCGATTTTGTCCATTATTTTAGTTGTACTGGACAAAATAGGTACTTTTTGTCCAGTACAGTGTGTTTAACGGTTAAATGCGCTATATCTATATAGCCGATTGTAGCGGATTATAGCGGATTCCTTCTTACTTCCCTCCGAAAGGTTGCGAGCTGTCCCCTTTATTTGCAAAGTAGAAGGAGAATGCCATCGAAGCAAGGATCATGAAGTCCTTAGCCTCTACCCTCCCGTAGAACATGCCGACAATCACGGCAACCGCCATAAGGATGAAGACAATTTTTGATGCTGATGAATATATACTTTTCATATTTTATAATTGATTTAGTAAATTAATAATTTGTGACTTGATCGCATCCTTCCCAGCCGATGTTTGGGACCCGAACAATCGAGCAAGAAGATTGGTGCGGACGATTTCAGGTTTCTCTTTATAATCCGCAATATCTCCGTGAATGATGATGTTCTTTTCATCAAGAACGAAAGATACATCGAAGTTGCTAACAAATGATTTTACAAGCTCGGTGAGCTTCTGGCGTCCATTGCTATCCTTCACTAGCTTTAGCGCTTCTTTTGCGAGTACTTTCATTTCTGCTTGTGTTTTCATAGTTGTAGTTTCGTTGGTTGCATCAGACCGTGTACATCGGCCGATCCCACAGAGGGACAATGATTTTGACTACCTTTCCTATTTCGTTATCACTTCATCTGCGAAGTGGGTCTTAAGGAATTTGTCTACAAGAATATGATTTCCTTTGCAGCCAATGTGCCAAGTTGTAACTTCACGAATAGGCACATCACTTTTATATTCGTAGATAGTAACGACAGTCGGCTTTCTTATGCCTCCGAGGTGAAAAGCCCACTCAATACGGACTTTCTGGTCACCGGATTGCCATTCACCTTTTTGAGTACAATCGTTTGGTTCACCAAACTTTTCTACAAGCTCCACATATGAAGTCTGGAGATAGCGGTAAAAACTCGAACCAACTACGTCTTTGAATTTTGCTTTTGTGAATTTAATAGATTTCATAATCTTTTATTGGTTAATAACATCGACCTTTCAGGCGAGTGTGGATACTAAAAAGACCCACATTTCTGTGAGTCTTTTATAAAGATTCGATGTTATTTTATTTTTTAGATCAAATTTCCTACTGCAATGACGTGGCGGACCAATGTATGGGTATACCCTACTTCATGATCGTACCATGCTAATAAACTCTTTTGTCTTCAATCTTGCAATTAGCTCTAACCCACTCTTGGTCATAATCTGATACTTTCCGAGCTTCACCATTTTTCAGGTAGTAAGCTTTTCCACCAGCTCCTGGCATCAGATTACCAGAAATTGCATCTGGGCACTCCTGGAGTTTTGGTTGGAATACTACGTAGGCAGCTATTCCTATCACGGCCACTACAATAATAATTATATACTTCATAATAATGATATTAATTTCCCCGCCTCCACCACATGCCTCACTAGAGTCGCTGCATAAGAATACTCATTATCATACCAAGCCAGCACCTTCACAAGATTTCCCCCAACAACTCTCGTGAAAGCCAAGTCAGCAATCGATGCATGCGGATTGCCTACAATATCCGAGGAAACAAGATCTTCCTTAGTAACTGTAAAAATTCCCTTCCATCGAGTATCTTTGGAAGCTTTCTCTAGAATTTTATTTACCTCCTCTGCCGTCGTATCTTTTTTAGAGATAAAAGTGATGTCCACAATAGATCCACAGGACACAGGAACTCGTATGGAAATTCCATCAAAAAGTCCAGCAAGTTGAGGCATAACTTTCGTCACCGCAATCGCTGCGCCAGTGGAAGATGGAACAATATTTTGCGCTGCTGCCCTTCCCTCCCTCAAATCTTTCTTCGTCGGACCATCTACTAGAGCTTGGCTAGCGGTGTAGGCATGAACTGTGTTGAGTAAAGCTTTTTCAATTCCCAAAGCCTCATCTAAAATTGCAATAAGAGGACCTCCGGAATTTGTCGTGCAGGAAGCATTGGAAGAAATTTTGCAGGACTTGAGCTTATCTTCATTCTGCGCAATGAGAACTGTTGGTGATGAGTCATCCTTTATAGGCGCAGTAATAACTACTCTTTTAGCTCCTGCATCGATGTGCACCTGGGATTTTTCTGTAGAAGTAAAAAGTCCTGTTGATTCAACAACCACATCAATATCGAGATCCTTCCAAGGGAGCTTGGTCGGATCTTTTTCGCTTAAATATTTAATGCCTTTCAAATCAAAATTACTTGTACCGTAAACCGTATCGTACTTCAAAAGATACTCCATGCTTTCAATAGTTCCGAGATCATTGATTGCAATCACCTCTATCTCATCGTGTTCTTTCGCAAGCTTAAAGAACGCCCTGCCAATTCGGCCGAAGCCATTTATCGCAACTCGTGTTTTTTTCATACCCAAATTATACCACAGTCAAATATCTACTGTATAGGATTCCTACCCAATAAAAGTCAGAGCTTTACCCTTCTTCCCCGCCCTTCCTGTTCGTCCGATGCGGTGAACGTAATCGTCGTAGGTTGAAGGCACTTCGAAATTGATGACGTAGCTGACACCGGCAATGTCGAGTCCGCGAGCAGCAACATCTGTAGCAACGAGTATATTGGCATGGCTTTCCTTGAATAGTGACAAAGCCTTTTGTCTCTGTCCTTGAGTCTTATTTCCATGGATTGACTCGGCTTTGAATCCCATTGTCTTTAATTCCTTCGCCAATCTCTCCACCCCATGCTTTGTTCTACCGAAAATGAGAACTTTATCGAATCCAGGCTGGATAAGAAGGTCGCGCAATACATCCAATTTATTTTTCCCTGGAGGCACGCGTACAACATCCTGATCCACTTGTGAAGAAGTCTCGCTGGTCTTGACGGAGATCATGACTGGCTCCTTGAGAAAATCTTTTATAAGCGCCTTTATTTCCGGCGACATAGTAGCAGAGAAGAAAAGTGTCTGGCGCTCTGGGGGCATTTTCGCAATCATGTACTTGATGTCAGCGATGAATCCCATGTCGAGCATTCTGTCGGCTTCGTCGAGAACTACTGTAGAATATTTAGAAAGATTGATGCTCTTTCTGTCTATAAGATCCTTGAGTCGACCAGGAGTCCCGATGATGAAGCTGTGAGGACGCTGGAGTCCGGCAAGCTGATAACCCATGCTTGCTCCGCCAACGCAACAGACTGCGAACATATTAAGTACAGGAGTAAAATCTTTGAGCTCACTTTCTATCTGCTGAGCAAGTTCACGAGTGGGTACGACAACAAGGACGCGAGCATCGGTAGGATCAGGCTTGGCATGTTTGCGAGAAAGGAGAACTTTATTTATCAAAGGAATTAGAAAAGCTGCGGTCTTGCCAGTTCCAGTATTGGCAATGCCGACAAGGTCAGATCCACGGAGAATGTGTGGAATGGATTTGTCCTGGATCGGAGTAGGATTTAAGTATCCCTTTGCCACAATATTTTTCTTAAGCTTTTCATCAATATGAAAATCAGTAAAGGCATGATCAGGTACGAAGTGCTCTACCTTTTCTGTAATTACCGCTTTATTAATGAAGCGTGAAGCGTCTATATATTGTCCGCCGAAAGATCTGCCACGTCCGCGAGAAGGGGCAGGTCGGTTGCTATATGGTCTGTAGGGTGGTCTAGAAGCAGAAGAAGAGCCTCCTCGCACAGGAGGTCTGCTACCATATGCTGGTCGTGATGGCCTTGGGGAACGTGGAAATTTAGGATTCATTGAGACAATACTATATATTATTTGTGTTAATAAGTCAAGAATGATAGGATCAGTCCAATGAATATGACAGCGAGAAATTACGACGTAGCAGTAATAGGCGGTGGTCCAGCCGGTATGATGGCTGCAAGCAGAGCGGAAGAGCGAGGCTTGTCGGTCATTCTCCTGGAGAAAAATGATGAGCTGGGCAAGAAGCTTCTCATTACCGGCGGAGGGCGCTGCAATATCACAAATGCGGAATTCGATGTCAGGGCTTTTCTTGCGAAACTTGGAAAGACCGGTAATTTTCTTTTCTCTACCTTCGCACAGTTCGGTGTGCAGGATACTTTTGATTTCTTTGAGAAAAAGGGATTGAAACTGAAGATTGAGGAATTCAAGAGAGCTTTTCCAGGCGATGAGAAATCTTCTTCTGTTCTTCGCATTCTCGCTTCACGTTTAAATAAAACAGAGATTCGCGTCAATTCTCCAGTCAAAGGCTTTTTGAAAAATGGAAATAAAATTGCGACAGTCGAGCTCACAAATGGCGAGACAATAACAGCCAGCAGTTATATTATGGCAGTTGGAGGCAGTTCTCATCCCGAGACTGGATCTACGGGAGACGGCTATAGCTGGCTCAAGGCAATTGGGCATACAGTTGTCATTCCGGAGCCTTCTTTGGTACCAATTGCCATCAAGGAAAAATGGGTGAGGGATTTGAAAGGGATTACACTGGACTCAATTAAACTATCTGCGTATCAGGAACAGAATGGAAAAATGGCAAAGATTTTGTCGAAAAAAGGGCGTGTGCTCTTCACCCACTTTGGCATCAGCGGACCAACAGTCATCAATATGAGCCGCGATGTCGGCGAACTTCTCAAGTGGGGACCTGTGGAAATGCAGATTGATCTCTTCCCTGCTCTGGACTATGGAATGTTGAATGAGAAATTGCAGGAACTTTTTGACAGCAATAAGAATAAGCTTTTCAAGAACTGCATGTTGGGATTTATCCAATCAGGATTGATAAATACCATTTGTGAATTGACAAAGATCGATCCTGCAACTCCTGTGCATAGCGTAAGTCGCGTAGAGAGATTGAAGCTGGTGGAAGTCTTGAAGCATTTGAAGATGTCAGTTGACCATCTCCTTGGTCCCGACAAGTCCATAGTCACATCTGGAGGAGTGGCCTGCGAGGAAGTAGACTTCAAGACTATGCGCTCCCGTCTCTTTCCCAACCTCCTTTTTGTTGGCGATATTTTAAATATAGAAAGACCGTCTGGAGGATACAGTCTGCAGATATGTTGGAGCACAGGATGGGTGGCGGGGAGTGAGGTGGGGAAAGAGATAGATAACTAGATCATATCTTACTTTTCTTCTGAACCTTTCTCCTCCAACTCCAAACAAACCGAATTCAAACAATACCTCTTCCCGGTCTTCGTCGGACCATCATCGAAAACATGCCCGAGATGTGATCCGCACTTTGCACACACAATCTCCGTCCTTTTCATGCCATGCTCATTATCCTCATTGTACTTGACCGCGCCTGGCAAAGCTTCATCAAATGATGGCCAACCAGTGCCAGAATCGAACTTCGCAGTGCTGGCAAATAATGGATTGGCGCAGACCGTGCAATTGTAAGTTCCGCTTTTCTTTTCATAAACATATTTGCCAGAAAATGGCGCTTCGGTTCCCTTTTCTTTAAGAACTTTGTACTGCTCCGGTGTCAGCATTAGGTTAGCAAATTCTTTCTGTACTTTCTCCAACTTGGGATTAATGACAATCTCGCAGTAAGGATTACCTTTATTCTTGGCGAAATAATCCTGATGATAATTTTCCGCAATCCAAAATTTCTTTAGAGGCTCGACTTCTGTCACTACCGGTGTGCCCAGCTTATTGGAATCATTAATTTCTTTTATAAATTTCTCTATTTCTTCTTTCTGCTCTGGTGTAGTATAAAAAATGACAGAGCGATACTGAGTTCCAACATCATTGCCCTGCCTGTTGCGCGTAGTTGGATCATGGCTGCCAAAAAATACGGTCAATAAAGAGCGGAGCGGGACCACTGAAGCGTCATATTCTATTTGCACAGATTCCGCATGGCCGGTATTGCCATTGCAGACCTGCTCATAGGTAGGATTTTCGACAGTCCCGCCGGCGTATCCAGGAAGGACGGTAGTGACGCCCTTAAGCATCTTGAAGACTGCCTCAGTACACCAGAAGCACCCACCACCGAAGACTATTATGCTGTTATTCATATGCATTATTATATCATTTCTTGTGAGCAGTAATGCTATAATTATTTCTGCGTCATAGAGGTCATGGGTTTAATCGCTCATATTATAAGCTAAAAATAATCATATGAAAATAAATAAAATACTAAGCAGATCCCTTTCGGCAGTATTCCTTATGGCTCTCCTTCTTTCAGCTGGAGCAGTACATGCTTTGGAATTAAAAACTGATGTAAAAGTTGACACCAAAGCTGATGTCAATGCTAATGGCAATGCAAATGTAAACGCAAACACGAATACAAATGCCAACGACAATGCAAATGCAGATAGCAACAACAGCGTAAACGCCAATACAAACGCTACATTAAATGCCAATTCCAATAGCATGGTGGCAAATATAAGCACCGATGACGATCTAAAAGTATATACAACATCATTAAAAAATGAAGATAAAAATGTCTCAAAAGTAGAAGTGGCAGATAATCAAATCCTACTGGCCTACAGACAGCCGGCGAAGTTTCTAGGATTTATCCCTTCAAATGTGACAGCGAAAGTCATGGTGGATGCCCAGGGAAATATAAGTGTCAATTATCCTTGGTATACTTTCCTCTCCGTGAAGAATGATGAGAAATTGAAAGCGGATTTGCAAATGCAAGTCGCGGCAGTCCTAGGTAATGGAAGAGGTGCAGACGATACAGCAGTTGGAACTACGACTATCGCCTTCTCTGATCTTTCCGTCAGGTCAAGAGCAAAAATAATCCAGGCTCTGCACACGGCATTGAAGAGCAATGTGAGTGCGGAAGTAAAAAGTGAAGCGGAAGTGAAATAATAATACGAGGTAAAAATAAAGTTAGGTAGAAGAAAAGCCCTGCCACAATTAAGTGGCCGGGCTTTTTGGCTATTAGAAGTTTTTTGTGAGTTTTGCAATTAGAGATTCTGCAATTAAATGCAGTCCGCCCTGACAAAAGTCTTCCTTTTAGCAACAACGGTATTCCTCCATCTGCTATGCTCGAAGAGAATTCTGCTCACAACTTCACTCGGAGTAAAGAACTCCGTACTAACAACCATGTCATAATCCGAAGGCTCCCAAATGCAGCCTCGATACAGCTTTTTATATCTCTCCGTATCGTCCTCATCACGATTGAAGATGGACATCATCACATCTCCTTCCTTAATGTCTGGATCCTTTTTAACTTTGTCCTCAAACCGGCGCCTCATCCTCATGGTCAATCCGCATTCAAGTAGGACGTGGAAAGCGTGGGGCATGAAGACATGAACTAGGCGACCCTCACCAACAAGGAAGTTTTTGTGAATAGTAATCTCATGTACAATGCTGTCTCCCCAGTGATCGTAACCATATTCAGGATGCTTCAGATTGAAGGCTGCAAATTCCTCAATGGTCTTCAATCCATGCTTCTTTGAAACATCTATCAGAAGACCTCTCATCAGCTGACCAACGCTTAAGAATTCATACTGAGGCAATTCCTTTTTGAGCATATCTACGGTCGTAGTTTTTCCAGCGGCCGTCTGTGATGTAATGGAAATCTGATGAGAAAATTTCCAATCCACATTATTGAAGCTCCTTCTGGAATACGAAGTCCTCTTTGGCAGATACCAATCTACTTTAGCCTCCATTACAGCTTTCATTTTTAGCCTTTTGTTGATTGTTGGAACTTTACTTCTGGCTAAACCATAATAGATTGTTCGATAAAAAGCAAGGTTCTATTTGAAGAACTCCATAAATCTCATTGGGTCAATAGAGATTCCATTAATCCTCACTGTAGTATGTAAATGTGGACTTTCGGCATACCCTGTCTGACCTGATAAGCCTATAATCTGCCATGCCCTCACCGTATCTCCTACCTTCACATTTATCTTCGATAAGTGCATGTAGAAAGTCTGCAAGCCCAAGCCATGATCAACGACGATAGTGTTGCCATATATGCTAAAAATACGAGCCGAGCGGACAACACCAGCATTCATAGCCATAACCTTTGTTCCCTCTTTCGCACGGAAGTCTGTGCCTTTATGAGTGATGGTGTATTCCCCTGTCTTGCGATTGTAACCATAGGGGTCTGTAATAATCTGCTCTTTCAAAGGAAATTTGAAAGCCTTGCTCCATAGAGCCTTACTGTCCGTCTTTATATTTTCCAAGCTGGCATTTTCTTTTGATAATGTGCTGACCAAGTTATTCTGGCTAGCCGTAGTATTTCCTCCAAGCTTTTCCGGAATGCCTAATGGAGCTTCTATCTCTTTTCTTTCTTTGACTGTGATTGTTTTTTCCATCATTCGTCCGTCTTTCAATTCAATTTTAAAAATATAATCTCCAGGCTTTTTTGTCAGGCTGATCGGAATGAGACCGCTTGTTTTCTTATTGTAAGTAAATGTGGAGACGTTTGTATTATCGAAAGTAACCCTTTTAACCGCTCTATCTATTGTAATCATAACCGGATCACCTTGAATGATATTTTCTGGAGCTATTGTGATGTTTTGGGCAGAGGAAAAGAGAGGGAGGAAAAGTAAGGTGAGGAGAATGTGAAGTTTTAGCATTTACATTCAGACGTACAAATAGGCATTATATTTCTAGAATATCTAACCCTGCATCTTGTTCCACAACAATCCGAAGACTCGCCCTACTACATATCCTATCAGAGCAGTGACAATGATAAGGATGATGGCCTGAGTCCAAGCGAAAACTCCTACTTGGTAAGTAGGCTCAACCATATGTGCCCAGAATATGAAATTAATAAGAGGACCAGCCCAACCCAACAACACTAGAATAGACCATACTATATGCGCACCGCCAGTCAAAGAACCTAATGCCAAACCTGCTTTATGTGGATTTATATGATTCATTTTATTATGTTAATTATAATATAGAATTATATCACAACCCCCCTACTCAAACACACTCACTAAATACTCATCAATTTTCCTCTGATCAAGATCGTAGAAATTTTTTCCCTGGACACGCAACTCTGTCGCCAACTTTACCCCGACAAATCGCCAATGCCATGGCTCGAACTGATAGTACTGATTATTCTTCGGATACGAAAGGATGAAGCCGTATCGGTGGGCGTTTGCCAATAGCCAATTGTAGGCTGCTGTACCTTCGAAGCGGTCTAGATCGCCTCCAATGCCTGTCGTCAGGAAATCCAAGGTTGTGCCGAGCTGATGTTCAGAATATCCTTGTTCTGCAGAAAACTGATTCGCAGTGCCAGCTCCATAAATCACTTTGTAATCACTCTTGAGATTTTTCTGTTCTGTAAATGATCTGTAGCCGGAAGATACATAAAGTTCAATTCCATTTTTCTTTGCATCATCAATCATATTCTTAAGATAAGGCCAAACATCGGCATGTATAGAAACAGCTTTTTTATCAGAATATTTCTGCGCCTCTGGAATCTCCGTCAAGCGAGCTGGGGCATAGTTCTCACTCAAAAAGAAAACTTTGGAATATTTTGCCAGTAGTTCCGGATCGGTTTTACTTAACTTCTGCAGAGTGGAGACTGTGCCAGCGACATTACCAACTTGTTCTTTAAGCCTCTGTTCTACAGCACCGACATTTAGACTTTGCTGATTGAGAGCAGCAGCGAGAGTAGCGTGAGTCTCCTTTATGCTTGCCTTAATCTCTTCTGTCGTGGAAGCAGTCTGGGCCTGGAAAGAGGTTGTGCTTGCAGAAAGGACTTCGATGTATCTGGTCAAAACATGAATCTTCACATATTCGTAAATACTTATACCAAGAAGAATAGCGAAAGCGGCAATGGGTATAAATTTCTGAATATCTTGCTGTGTTATTCTCTTGGTCATCTTGTGATCCATTTAGGTAGTATATCAAACCTTCGCTAAGTCGAGCACCTCATCCACCCTTATCTTCTCTACGAAATCCCCAACATGGCTCACCAAGACCATCGCCCCTTCATATTTATCCAATGCCTCCGCAATAACCGGAATATGCCTGAAGTTAATATGATTCGTCGGTTCATCTAAAATAAGCAGACCAGGTCTCTCTAAGACAAGCCTTGCGAAAGCCACCAAGCCTTTCTGCCCTTCCGACAAATCCCCTATTTTTGTATTTATCATTTCTCCGGTAATCAGAAAGCCAGCCGCGGTAGAACGCATAACCTGCTCTACTTGCTTATCCATGACACGAATAAGAGAATCGTAGACAGTATCTTCGAAGTTAAGAGTAGAAAAGTCCTGTCTGTAATATCCAACTTTCACATCCGCCGCGATCAAGGCTCCCTTGGCAGTCCCATTTGCAATGGACTCCAATAGCGTGCTCTTGCCTATGCCGTTCGGACCTTTTAAAAGAAGGTGCTGATTGCGCCTTAGTGAAATATTTGTTTTCCTACTAACGGGCTTATGAGTCTTCTGGTTCAGGGTCATGTATGAGGTAATGGTAAGAATAGGTCCGACCAAATCTGGTTGAGATGGAATAATAAATGGCCGAATGGTTTTGTCTTCCCTTCTAGTGTCCACTTTTTCTTCCTCAAGCTCCTCGGCTTTTTCGCGCATTCTTTTCGCCACCAGTCTCATCTGCCCTCCTTTATTGGAGAAAAAGTTAGCCTTATCTTTATTTTCCTGTATCTCCTTTGCTAACTGCGCATTCTTGCGATTTTCTTTTTCCACTCGCGCGGTGATCTGCTCCATCACGTCGAAATAGTTTCCGACATATTGCTCCAACTTTTTTGTAAAGACATCTAGATAAAGGACGCCGTCAGTGAAGGCGTTCAGAAAGTCTGCTTCATGGGAAATGACGATCACCGTTTTTGAATATGATTTAAGAAAATCAGTCAGATGTTCGATGCCGGCTTTGTCCAGGTTATTTGTCGGCTCATCGAGTAATAGCAGATCCGGATCCTGGATCAATGCCGAAGCCAAGAGCAACCTGGCCTGCTGTCCTCCGGAAAAAGATTTTACAATGCGGTCATGCGGAGCTTTCAGATTTACGACCTCCAACACTTTGTCTATGCGCACATCGATGTCATATATTGGACCGTCATCCTTACGCAGTTTGGCATCCGCAGAATCTTTAAAAGCCTTTTGGAAGAAATCTCTTATAGTAAGATCCAGCTCATCTCTAGGAATAACTTGGCGAGCAATGGCAATGCTCAAGCCAGGATTCCTGACCACTTTGCCGGACTCCGGCTTATTGGCGCCAATAATAAGCTGGAAGATTGTGCTCTTTCCAGCGCCGTTCTGACCCATGATTGTAACCTTTGACCCTCTGCGGACAGAGCAGTCTACAGAGTCTAAAATAGGCTTATTGTGGCCGTATTCGAAGCTGACTTCCTCAAAGCGGAGAATGGTGTCGGCTGGTCTGGCGGAGTTTTTGTCGTGTTGAGACATGGATATGAGGATACAGTATTTTAGGCCAAAGGGAAAGGAGAAATAAAATTTATCTCCCCCACCATCACATACTTGACAAATATATAAACTATGATATGTTTAAAACAAACAGCACGCGCTATCGTGGCGCTAGAACCAAAAACCAATAGAAAGGTAATTATGAATAATTCAGAAAGTGACATCATGTTGTCAAGAGTACTAGTACTCCTAGAAAGACTCACCGTACTAATTACCGAGGATATGCAGGAACGAAGCATAAATATGCTTCGGGAATTGGAACCTGTAAAAAGACTTTGGCGGTGTGGTGCTGTCAATGTCTTTGGTGAAAGGCACGCAAACTTTCACAGATTAGGAAATGAGTTGGGTATTCTACTTAGACAAAAAAAGAAAAGAGATAACTGTACCAAAATCAAAGGACTAGTCAGACTCTTTATCCAGAAGAACGACTGGGAGTGGTGCAAGAAAAAAATTGATGTTAGTTATGAACTCCAGCAGATATTTGGTACTTCATTGGATGAAGACAAGAACGGAGAAATAAATATCCATAATTGTTATGAATATGATCAAATTCAAATAATGAGTATAGGAATCCCTACTCGTTATGTCAACAGCCTTATTAACAACAATATCTCAACCGTAAGAGGACTGAGGATGAGGACTTCATATGAACTCCAAAGTCTCAGAAACTTCAGCAAATTTGGATTAAAAATCTGCAGGGAGAAACTCACTGCCCTCGGAGTCAACTTGGATCACTGGGATTAAAAAGCAGAGAATCTGCCTGGTCCGAAAAACCAACTTAACAACCGCCTGTCGCAAGTGTCATCTTGCGGGGCGGTTTTCTTTTTTAAAACTCCCCTTCAAAATCCTCCGGATTAAAAATTTCCGGCAATTTACTCGACTGACCATCGAATTGCAGATTCTTAAGCTGATCTTTTGAAAAAAATTCCATAGCACAAGCCTCGTCGGTCGGTTTGAGATTCAGATCTTTAAATTCAATTCTGTATACAAGAACACAGGAATAATACCATTCAATATTTCTTCTGTTTTCATATTTATATGTATATACATAGACAGGGCTTTTAGACATTTTCACAACTTCCATCCCAGTCTCTTCTTTTACCTCTCTTTTAAATCCCTCCTGTATATCCTCACCAAAATCCAAGCCCCCTCCTGGCATTTCCCATTTTCCGCTAATCTTTTCTGCCTCGCGGATAAGAAGAACTTTGCCATCTCTGACACAAAGGCCTTTTACTGTAACTCTATAAAAACTGTCCGGAAAATTCTTGGAGTGTTCCATAAGCAAATAATACTACACATGCAGCCCAATCTGCAACTCATACAGCCTTCTGTACTCACCGTCTTCAATCCTCAGCAGTTCATCATGCGTGCCGGATTCTATTATTTTCCCTTCTTTAAAAACTAAAATAATATTTGCCTTTCGGACCGTACTCAAGCGGTGCGCAATAATAAATGTTGTCTTGCCCTTCATCAATTCATCCAATGACTGTGTAATAATCTTTTCCGAACCAGCATCGAGAGCAGATGTAGGCTCGTCTAGCACAAGTATGCGGGGATTGCGTAATATTGCCCTAGCAATTGCCACCCTCTGCTTTTGCCCGACAGATAGCTTCACTCCGCGCTCTCCGACAATCTGCTCCCATTTCTGCGGAAACTTTTCTATGAAATCCAGGGCATGAGCCTTGACTGTAGCCTGCTTTATTTCTTCATCATTCGCTTCAAAATTTCCGTACTTCACATTCATCTTTATAGTGTCATTGAAAAGGACAACTTCCTGCGGAACAACAGCAATCTGCTGTCGCAATTGTCGAAGATTTACTTTTTTGATATCAATTCCATCAATGAGAACTTCACCTTTTGTAGAAAAATGGTATGCAGAAATGAGGTCAATCATGGTGCTTTTACCGACACCAGACTCACCCACCAGTGCCACCACTTGCCCGCCTTTTATTTTAAAAGAAATATTTTCCAGAACCTGCTTGCCTTCTTCGTATTGGAAATGAACATTCTTAAATTCAATATCCCCTTTTACATCCAGCTTTACCGAACCATTTTCATCATAGTTTTCCGGCTCAATCTGCAGTATTTTTTCCGTTTCCTGAATATTGACTATGCCGTTCTGTATCGTCTGCCAATTACGTGCGATGACAATAAATGGACCGAAGACCATAGCGGCGTAGGTATTGAAAGCGATGAGTTCACCGATGGTCATAAGTCCCTGGTTAATATATGAAGCAGAAATGATAAAGATAATGATCTGAGTTACCAGGATGGTCATGCGTTGATAGAGGGTCAGGCTTCCCCAGAGCTTGGTTAGGCGCATCCAGAGAGGCACAGCGCTTTTCATTTTTGTCGAGAGCCGGCTCCTTTCATATTCCTCGGCAGAAGCCTGCTTGACGGCGGAAGTATTGCCGATGACATCGTATGATTCCCCCCAAATAAAATTGAGAGCATCCCAATATTCCTTCTGATACTGGCTGGTATGCTTTATTTTTGTTGAAAAAATTAAAATATAGATGACGACTCCGATAAGGAGCAGAAGCGCCAGCAAAGGCTGAAGATAGAAGGCAATGATGAAAGCAATGGCAATGCTCAATATCTGCGGAGAAAGGTCAATGACAATTCGCCCGGCAATAGTTTCCAGGGCACTGGCGGCAACATTTATCTTATTACTTACCTCTCCTATCTTATTCGTCTTATGAAATGAAATCGGCAGGAGAAGAAGATAGCCGAAGCCCTTGCTCAAATAGTCCAGCCAGATGATATTGGAAAACTTTTCGCTCAAAATATTAATACGCCAATCTAATATATATGTAATGAGCTGGATGAAAGACCAGAGAATGAGAAGGGCGATGTAAAGCGGGATGGCATAGGATATGAACTGCAAAGTGTCCTGAATAGTCACAGCATCGAAGAACTTTCCGGCTATATACGGAATAGTTCCATTTCCTATGGCAGAGAAAATTCCCATGACAGAAAGCACGACGATTTCTCGTCTGTATTGACTGATATATTTCCACAAGACCTTGAGACCGGTGTAGAGGTTTTCTTTATTGAGCTTTTCGTCCATTTACCCTTTCCTCTTATCCCTGTCCTTCTTTAGAGCCAGGCGCACCTTCTTTGCAGCCAGCCTCTTTGAGGTTTTCTTGGAACGTGATGTTTTCCTATTTGTGCTTGCGCTTTCTCTTTTTGCCATGGGGAGAGTATAGCGCAGAATTGGGAGAATGTCGAAATAAAAAACTCGCATCGGAAGGATGCGAGGTATCCAATGAACTCGATTACTTATCTAGGCATCTGCACTCAAGCCTATGTACCACACTTGGTAAGAATACATCTCTACAGTAAGGGCACCGTGCATGCAGACTTAAAGTGCACGGCAATGGGTGTTGGATTGGAAACAATAGAGAAAGGACGTCCATATAATCTCTATTGCAACCCGAACACACCATGTGAAAAGTGCAATTAACCGATGGATCCCAAGCTAATTCTTCCAAGCAATTGACGGATATTTCTTTTTCTTTCATATTTGAATTTTTTCATGCCGATTACGAATCGGCACATACAAATTCTGCTGGTATTATAAAACATGACAAAATCGAACACAAATATTTTCCTATAATACACAACATCTATTTTTGCGAAATTGCTGGGTGTTTTGAACAAAATCCGAACTTTTTTCCAAGAAAATCTCGATTTTGAATTCTAGTAAATGGACTCGGCAGGGCGAGCAGTTTTACTGGGGTTTTAGTTTCGCCCTGCCTCGGCTCTCTTCCCGCCCGCAGGAGGGGTCTGG
>CALQZK010000009.1 GCA_943349555.1 Candidatus Nomurabacteria bacterium | reverse complement strand
TCGAAAAGGACGAGAGAAGAGTTGTGGCGGTTGATTCCGTAAAGGATTCCTTTATCAGAAGTCAGGTCAAAGGAAACGAATGGAAATAGTGAGGAAAGGGGCGAGGAATTGAGTTTGGAATGCACAGCCAGCTCGTCATTGGCTATCGGAAGAACACTTCTGTACCCACTTTCCTGCTGGAAGAGGGCAGGCTTTATATATACCAGCTTGGACTCCAATATGGATTTTATTTCCGACTCCGTCTTGTCTAGTTCGGCGCTAGAATCCCCATACATTGTTATATATACTCCGACATCAAATATTTTTTCTTGTGCTTGCATAAGGTTGTCGCGAAGAGCTTCCAAGTCCTGATACGCTGTATCAAGCATGGGATCACGCACCAACCCCTTATCTTCCCTCTGCGAGATCTGACTTTGGACTTCCGCAACTTTCTTTTGGAAATGACGCAATATTTTCGCTGTATCTACTGGATGTATGAAAATAGAGATGTTAAAGACTTTGTCCAGGTTGATGATGGGTGCGAACCAGCTTTCCGTCAGGAAGCGCGGATAGGAAATGACAAAGAATGTTCTCGCTACTTTTTCACCAAGATTTAGCTCTTTCGGACTGATTTTGAGAGCTGAAGGAGCAATAATATCCTTCAATTCCAAGATTCCAGCCTCATATATCTCTTGAGGCATCAAGGATGTGATGGGCGGCCTCTCTTTTTTTCCTGTTAATTTGCTAAATAGGCTCATATTGCTTTGTTATTTAATTGATTTGAATGGGTTTCTCTGTCTCGCCAGGATTAAAAATCTTATAGTACAATTCTACCACCTCTTCCGTCCCCAGCTCCGCCACCCTTATCCCGCATCTCACCAGTCCCTGTTCCACAACTCCAACTCTCTGCTCCAGCTGGCTTCTGTATTCGTCAAATTCCGCATTCGCTGTTATCTTTTCTTCCGAAGCTGTTTTGTTCTTATTCATAAAGTTGCTGATAGGATTCCTACTTGCTGTCAATGCTGGAGGAGCATAGGGCACGACAATGAAGAAGCTCTTTGTCATAATATTGGAATTCTCCACGAAAGTTTTTATGAATTCCACATATTCTCTGGTTTGGATTTTCATAAGCTCAGTCACCTGCTCCTTGTATCTCTCTTCCAAAAGAGCAATATATGGTCTTATATCAAGCTTTTTTGACTGGACAAAGATCTGTACAGAGAAATCCAAGGAGTTCAGGAAATTTTGGAATTGCAGAATGATGGCATTCTGTTCATCGGCAGACTTCAAGGCGAAGTTTAATGATGATGCCAAGACCAAGGCTCTCATCGATCCATCTTTCAGGATCACCACTCCATCTCGAATTTCTCGTATTGGAACAAAATCTTGTGTTGTTTTTGATGCGGTTGTGGCCATTATTTTTGATTCTTATCCGTATACATACTTTCTTTTATGTCTAAGCTCCAAGTCAGATCTTTCAGCTTGCTGTCGGAAATTTTTGGCACCATGACTGAAGCGTATTTCTTTGCCTCCTGTTGGTCGGCATCTTCTACCTTGATATTTTCCCCCTTTTTCCATATGTAAAGCTTGCTGGAGAAGAAATATTTGAAGGCCGCTTCCACTACAAAGATGAAAGGCTTGTTGTTTATCCTGTAGAAAGCTAGTGTTGCAGAAAATGCCATGATGAGAATGATGGGGACTGCGGATAGGATCAGAGAATCAAGTACTCTATATATAGCGAAGGACAGACCTCCCCCTCCGGCAAGGTAGATGAACTGTTTCAGGGTCAATTGCCCGAATATCTTGTCTTCGACTTCGATGAACTGTGGGACTTGGAAACGCATGTGGGTATTATATCACTAAAACTGTTCGCGATACGGGTCAATGGTATACTTCTGGGTTGGTTGTGGGGGTGTTACCGGTGCCGACTTTGTCTCTGGCGCCTGTGGCACCTTTATTGCCAGAGGTTCTTGTTGGCTAGAAACCGGACTTGAGAGTAAATGATCCACAAATGATACCCCATCCGGTATTCCCATTTTCTTATCTATCTCTTCGACTTCCTTCAAAACATCTTCTTTTGTCAGAAGAGAGTCATTATATTGTGGTGAATGTGATGGCTGGCTCTTTTCTATTGTGAATCCCCCAGCTTTTTCCAACTTGTCGTTGGAAAGGTTGAGGACGTTGGAGGAAGGAGGCGGGGGGGAGGAGAGGGGGATGGATTTGGGGGCTGGTATTATTTCAGATTCCTCCTGCATTTGGCGCAGAGATTCTTTTAGGCTGTCAAATATCTCGTCATTTATATCAATTGCTATTTTCTCTGCGGTAGAATTAGAAATTTCTAAATTTTGGGCGATTGTGCTGACAAAGCTATCCGATTTTAATTTTCCGATCAAGGTCATTCGTGTGTCAACTTCAAGTTGTCCAATTTGATCTAATAAGAGATTGTATCTATTGCCTATTTCTTCTAATTTATCATATATCCTTGAAGTCTGTATTGCCTCAAGTATGTCTAAAGGTATGGGATTATTTTGTATTTCGTTATTCATGTATGTATTATTTTATGACCAATTTCTAAAGTTTCTGGCATTGTTCATCCATCCGAATGCTTTATGGTCATTTGTGGGTGGAAGCCCTCTTATATGACCACTGATCATTTGCTTTGTAGGTCTATCAAGAATATCTTCCATGGCTTTGAGATGCTCTGGTGTTAAATTATTCAATACTTCCGCCCTGCGCAAAGTATTAATATCTAGGTCTGCAAGCTCTTTTCCACTTAGATTTTTTATTGTATCCTTCATCAGATTGTTATTATCATGAGCCATTGTTTCCTGAAGTCCTTGTTTGCGAATTCCTTTTAATTTTCCTTTCTGATCATCTGTGATGGCATCTCCTTCTATTAGAGCGTCAAATTGTTTTGAAGAAAGTTTTGAGACAAATAACGGATTGGACAGTTTTTCGAATTTCGTTTCCTCAATTTCTTTCTTGCTCATTCTTCTCACCTCCTCATTGAATGTCTTTGTCTGTGCCAATGTTGGTGTCACACCTCTGTTCATAACAGTGGCAAGAACTGCCGCCTGCCGACCGCTTCGAGCAACCCCAGCGACCTCCCTTGCTCTCTTTTTATTTTCACTTTCTACATCCGCCAAGGTCTGTCTTCCTCCGTACTTTCCTTTCTCAGCACTTGCCAAACCTCCTCTAATTGCCTGATTTATCCCAGTCCATTTTGTCAAAGGAGCTCCCATTTTATACAAGGTTTCACTGCCAAACACTTTTCCACTTGCAGCTCCCCTATCAAATGATTCCCCTGCCCATTTACCAATTCTTCCTGCTGTATTTCTTCCCACCAATCCTCCTATTCTCTTTCCGATAGCCGATGCATCTGGCGCCCACTTCGCTCCCCACGCCCCAGCGCCGATAGCCGCGGCGAGAGGTGCATTAATGAAAAGAGCAGCGATGGTGTACTGAATGACGACTCCAGCCATAGTGAAGCCGAAGACATCTCCAGTCTGGAGAGCTGGAACTCCTGGGGATGCATTGAATATGCTCATAAAGCCTTGGTCACTTATGACTCGCAGAGCGACATACATCAAGCCTAAGTAGACAGGCATGAAGATGAGCTGACCTTTCAGAATTTTAAACATCTCATCAGACTTCTCACCGACTTTCGGGAAAATCATAGCAACAAAGAACAGAGGAGAAAGAGCCATAATAAAAACAAGAAGGCCGGTGCGTATGGTAAAAGCAATTGCCGCGGCAAAGAAGCTGAAGGCTGCCGTGATCATTAGTATTGCCCCTCCAAATGTTGCAAGAACTATGGCGCCGGTAATATCCGTACCCTTCAGCCAGCTTTTATTATCATAAATTTTTGGAATCTTGAGGCTCTGCATGAAGATATTTGACAATCCTCCATCGTAATACGCACTTGCTGTTGTGAAGTTTTTCGAAGTTTCCGGGGCAATAGCGTTATAGAACTGCAAAGAAACAAGATTAGAAGCATCGACTGCGACTCGGACGAAGAATAGGCTGAAGTTAATAAGCATGCCGGCTATGAATATTTTCAGTACCAGGCTTCCGAAGCTTGGACCTTTGCCTACGCCTAGAATCATTATTATTGCAGAATAAAGAAGCATGAAGATAATAAAGATGCTGGAAAGATCGCGTATCAGTACCCAGGTGGATTCTATTGCGGGAATGCTTTCATATAGTTCCTTGATGTGGAGAGTAATATTCATGGATATGCTCAAGAATAATCCACCGATGGTGACTGCCCATGAGGTGAATTGCAAAACTATGTTTCCTAGCCAACCAACGCCGGTGTTGAATACGCTTGGGGCAATTACATCAATAAGTCCACTTACTACAGCATTTGCTGTATAAGGCATCAAGACTATTCCTCCTAGGAGAAGGATAGAGCCCAAAGTTATTATTATTGATGAATTTTTCTTCATTTTTTATTGATAAGTTCCATAGGAAAATAGCTCGCATTCTTGCTTTTTTCTCTGCGCATCCTGTTTCATTGGGGCGACTTTTGTTTTTATTTCATCTAATTCTTGTTCCGAAGCAGTAATATCTTTCTGTGTGATCAGCGCCTGATCCTGAAGCATTCCTGCAAATGTCCTGCTCGGAGTATTAAGATCATTTACTGTCTTGGCTGCATTTGCCTGATCTCGGAGATCAGTCAGAGCTTTGTATCTGGTATCAGCCTCTTTTGCTTTCTCAAGCAGCTGTGTGGCGACAGGAGTTATTGTGGTATTTATAATTGTATCGATTTCATTTATCTTCGCTTGCGTCTGCTGTGTGCTTACAGATTTTCCAGCGTAACAAGCCCTCACTGCATCGTAGGAAGTCTTGGCTTCAAGGATAAGATTCAGTGATTGATCTTTGTTTGTCTTGTATTGAAGAGTGTCACGCAGATATGTCGCCACATTTTCAATAAAGGTATTTCGGAGAGAGCTGACTTGGTCTGTGGTATTTTCCTCCGCAATGATTTGATTGATGTATGCGCCCTGATCGCTTGGGCCGGATCCACTTAATGCCCTCAAGCCTCCTTGCAAGGTCACGGTAATGAGGCGTGCCGCAAGAGCGTTCACGATCTCATTTATAGAATCGACGAGCTCAAGTTCACGGAGTGGACCGTTCAAGTGATTCTGTATAGAGCCACCGATGACAGAGCCTGGGGTCTGTATCGGACAGTCATTAATGCTTTTAATCGATCCTACTTCTCCAGAGTAATAGCCTTCTCCTGTTCCTGACTCGAGACTCTTATAATATGATTCTTCACTTCCTGCCTCGTAGTTTGTTTTTACCTGCGCATTATTTTTTGCTACTTCCTTCTTACATTTAGGATCCCTCCATGAAAGGAAGCCTTGACCATTACTGATCTCATCTTTTTTTCCAATCTGTATATTCGCTACTCGTATGGAGAGTTCGCTGTCCGCCTTTAGATAAGCTCCGAAGACATTATTCTGCGGTTCGGTTGTAAGAGAGACGAAAGCCGGCCAACCCCCCTGCTTGAAGTCTCCAGCCGTAAAGCCATTGATAGAGGCGCCTTGGATGGCATTTTTACTATTGGTTATTATTGCTCCTAAAGTACATTTAAATTCTTTTCTAATATTTGGACGATATTTGAAGGCAAGAGCAATACGTATATCTATGCTAAAAGGCGAACACAGATCGGTCAGAGGTCCTCCGTATTTTGCCAGAAATTCTCCTGTTATCTGGTCAGCAACGTCAAGGAAAAATCCTCCTGGATTGGTAATGAATGAGGGACTGCCTTCAAAACCGGAGTTGATCCACTGAACAACACTTGCAGTAATCATGCGGATAAGTTGTTTTGCTATTGCAGTTGCAATCGTATTTAGAACAGAGTTTTGGAAATTTGCAGCAAAAGTCGAATATGATGTACTTAAACTACTAGCGGCTTGGGCGACTTGTTTATAGAGGCTCGCTCCCACTTCCATTACAGCCGAAGCTCCTGCGGCTTCGGCTTTATGTGGTATTGCAATAGAGCCAGCTAAAACAGTTATGATTAGAAGACCCGCTATTATTTTTTGAAAATAAATCTTCATATTTTAGTGTGGAGTGAACATCGTCCCCCCTTCGCTAGTGGTGAATGAAATTCCGAGAGAAGAAAAGTGTCTGGAAAGAGACCGGAGAGCATTAAAAAGCGATTCTCCGGCTTCTAGGTAAGTGCTTGCTCCCTGCAATCCTCTTAATGGATCTATGTCAGTGTGTCTAAAAGATTCCGCCACAAACAGAAATTTATTCATAGCATTGATGGTATCGACATGCATTTTTGCTTCATTTTGCGGGACTCGGACTTTTAAAAGTTCCTGTACGACATTTTTATAAATAGAAATTATCGGATCTATTTCTTTGAGTATTTCAGGATCTTCTTTTTCTACTGCTTCTCGCGCTATCACAGCCTCATCTCTTCCCAAGTTTTGATTTCTCTGGAAAATCCCACCCACTTCATTCCCATATTTCTTAATTGCCACAGTGCTAGTGTCTTGGATCACCAAGACATCCTTGAGAGAATATGTTTTTGGCACAGCCAGCACCATTCCATTTTTCAATACCTGTCCAATAAGCTCTGTCTGGCTTGCCGCATCTCCAGAAAGTCCAACCTGATTCAGTTCCATGTATCTAGCGAAAAAATCCCTAGCCAATTTGTCTGTTGGAGATAGTTCAACGGCTACCGCAATACTACCAGAAGAAGATACCGGCTCTTTTCCATCCTTGATTCCATTACCATCCGTATCGGCTTTATGAGGATCGGTACCAGAAAGCAATTCCTCCCAATCTTTCAGCCCATCCTCGTCACTGTCTCTGTTGGCGTACTCATTTAAAATTTCAGAAGAAAGATTTTCTGTGCCCGGTGTGACAATCGGTGCATCATAGACCAGTTTTTTGCCCTGTTTGTTGCGATATTCCGCAAGCGCAAATGCTCCAGCTACGACGAGAATAGCCATGACTATCAAAATAATATTTTTTCGGCCCATATCCCCGTAATTATAACAAGGAAACAATGGTTATCCTATGGGATATCTTTAGTGGATATCTTTTTCCAATCCTCTAATTTCAACTCCTCTGCCCTGATAGTTGTCAGCCACTTTTCTCGCTCCCAAATTACCTTCAATTTTGTCGGATCAACCACATCTTCCAAATTCTTAATCAAAACTTTGCGCTTATGGGCAAAACCGGCTTTGAGAACCTCAAAAAAGCTATTTTCGTCCATATTTTCAAAGAATTTCTTGGAAATATTGTCAATTAATAATACAGCAGAATCAACATTTGGGATTGGTCGGAAGAACTTTCTGGGTACGGAAGTCACATATTTTGGCTCACCATAAGCCTTTATAGCCATGGAAAGGATGCTCCCCTTCTCATCAACTACCCTTTTTGCCAGTTCTTTCTGCAACATAACCACCATTCTGGCAGGCTGGGACTCGCTTTCTAGGAATTTTCGTAAGAATTCTCCACTGATGTAATATGGAATATTGGCCGCAATAACGTATTTTCCATTTTCCAACCCGTATTCTGCTGGGTTAAATTCCAAAATATCTCCATGAATGATCTTTAATTTTCCATTTTCTATCTCCACTTTAAATTTTTCCGCCAAAAAAGGGATTGCTCTATCGTCTTTTTCTACTGCTATGACTTTCGCGCCAGTCTCAAGAAGCCCTTTTGTCAAAATTCCTTTCCCTGGTCCTGCTTCCAAGACGATACTATCTGTAGAAATCCGCGAAGCATGTACCATGGCAGAAACCACCTGCGGAGCATGCAGGAAATTTTGTCCCAAAGACTTTTTTGCTGTGAAATTGTTTTGAAATTCCATAAAAGTGTATTACTAAAAATCTATAAATATTGCCTTAACTCCCCTAGCCCTCTCATCGCTGTTTTCCACCTCGGCTTCCATGAGATCGTCACCGATATCGGAGATAAATTCTGACGGAGTATTCACTTTCTGTGCGCCGTAGATCGTCCGGAGCTGGGCATAACTCAAGAAAACTTTTTTCCTTGCTCGTGTTAGGGCGACATAGAATAATCTTCTCTCTTCCTCTGCTTCAGACTGGCTGATTTCATCTTTCCCAATCCTTTGATGAGGGAATAAATCCTGCTCCAACCCGACGATAAAAACATAATCGAATTCCAAACCCTTCGAAGCATGAACCGTCATGAGCTTGACCGCATCATGCTCCTTTTCCAGCTCATCTTGGTCGGTTGCTAGAGCAGCATTTGAGAGCAGAGTCTCGATGCCTTCTTCGGGAGCAAGGCTATCGTATTGTATCGCAACTGAGGCTAATTCCCTAAGGTTTTCCAGCTTTTCCTGTTCTTCCGCTCCGCCGTTCCTGTACATCGTTTCCATTCCTGTTTCTCTCAAAATATATTTTATACTGTCGGATGGTTTACTTGTGGTCACCACATTTTTTATACGGTCCAAGAGGCCAAAAAACTGCGACACCTTCAGCCTCATAGCTGGTGGAAGCGAGCCTTCTTGCCCTGCTAAAATTTTTATCATTGTCACTTTTCCGATGCCCCTCGGAGGAATATTTATGACGCGTGCCATGTCGCCCGAACTGTCCCTGTTAAGCGAGGCTTTGATGAAAGAAAGAGTGTCTTTTATTTCTTTTCTCTCGAAGAATTTTGTTCCAAGAAGCTGGTATGGCACATTTTTATTTAAGAAAGCTTCTTCCAAAACTCGCGACTGGAAATTTGCCCGATACAGTACAGAAATTTCTTTCGGATTGACTCCTTTTTCTATCAAATCACGCGCACTGTCGGCAATGATTCTCGCTTCTTCTTTTTCTGTATAGGAAATGAAAAGGGCAATTTTTTCACCCTCGGAATTTCTGGTAAAAAGTTTTTTTTCACGACGCATGACATTTTTTTGTATGACATTATTTGCCGCAGCGAGGATGGTCTGGGTGGAGCGGTAATTTTCTTCTAGTACAACTACTTTTGCTTCGATATAATCCTTTTCAAAGTTTAAAATATTCTGTATATCGGCGCCTCTCCAGCTGTATATCATCTGGTCAATATCGCCCACGACTGCAATATTCCTATTTTTTTCCGCAAGCATTGTGGCGATCTCGTACTGGACTTTGTTGGTATCCTGATACTCGTCTATGTGTATATATTGCCAGATAGACTGATACCTTGCCCTGACTTCCGGATGCTTTTTCAAAAGAATAGAGGTCTTTAGTAAAAGATCATCAAAATCCGCTGATTTCTCCTTTAACAGCGTCTTTTCATACTTTTCCCAGACTTGAGCTATGGTTTTTTGATAAAATTCATGTTGACCACCACTTAATTTACCCATAAACTCCGTGCAAGTCACTCCATTACCCTTTTCTCTCGATATGGCATTCAGTATTGCCCCCGACTCATATTGTTTGGGATCTAGATTCAGCTCCTCCAGAGCCTCTTTCACTGCTCTTTTGGAGTCATTGCGGTCAAATATGGTGAAATGCCTAGGAAGACCAGCCAAGATACTGTTTTCTTTTATAATATGCACACCTAGAGCATGGAAAGTACTGACAAAAGGAGTTTGGCTCATAGAAATAGGGATATTTAGGCTTTTGTCTGAATGTAAAAGTCCGATCACCCTTTCTCGCATCTCTTTCGCTGCTTTATTTGTGAAAGTAATAGCAAGAATCTGTGATGGAGTCACCCCACTTTTCACTAGATGTAGGATTCTATGCGCTATTGTCTTGGTCTTTCCTGCTCCTGCACCGGCTAGAATAAGGAGAGGGCCGGAAAGAGTCTCTACAGCCTCTTTTTGTCTACCGTTCAGCTGTTCATGAGGATTATTCATGGCATTACTATAACACAAATTCTACCCACTTCCGCCTGTTGACTTTATACCATGTCTCAGGTAACCTATGGAGGTACCTTCGAAAATAAAGGTATAAATCTGGCTCAACAGAGCCATACCACAGAAACATCCCGCACTACCGCCTCGTTGAATAAACGACTTCCCTCTTGCCGAAAGACTATTTCCATTATGCAATTTTTCCGCAATATCTTTTCTAAAAATACATATTCATTCCTTAACCTTTCAAAAGAGGTTATTATTGCTTTAATTCTTATTTTTATCCCCCTCTTCTATCCGAAAACCTCAAATGCAGGTTTTCTCTCTTTCTTTTCTGATGTTGCCGGGGGCAAGGCTTCCGCGAAGACTATTGATGATGGACTCGACGCTCCGAATTCCCAGAACATGCCTCTTCTCAAGGCTGTTGCTAATCACAATCCTCATCCCAGCCTCGCTCTCAATGAACCAGTCCTAGCATCAGAGAATGTTCTCTTGGCGGAAATCGGCCCTTCGGGAACAATCTTGGAAATAGAAGAAGAAATCAATACGCGGATTAGCCTCTATATCGTCCGTTCTGGAGACACTCTGTCGGAAATTGCCTCGATGTTCGATGTTTCCGTTAATACTATACTCTGGGCGAACAATTTGAGCCGAGGTTCTGCTTTGAAGGAAGGTCAGACTCTCATTATCCTCCCTATTACCGGCATCCAGCATAAGGTAAAGAAAGGAGAAACGATAAAGGGAATCGTCCTCAAATACAGTGCTAACCTAGAAGAAGTTCTTATGTATAACGATCTTACGCTCGGTTCGCCACTTGCAGAAGGTGGTACAGTTATAATTCCAGATGCCGAACCCACAGCAGTTGCAAAGCCAAAAATTCCAGCCAAATCAACTCTTGCCGTTAAATCCAATTATTATATACGCCCTATCGTTGGAGGAAGAAAGTCGCAAGGAATTCATGGACATAATGGAATCGATCTTGCCGCTCCTGTCGGTACGCCAATATACGCAGCTGCAGGAGGAACTGTAATCGCAAGTATGGAGAATGGCGCATGGAATGGAGGTTATGGAACCTACGTCATTATCTCTCATTCAAACGGCACACAAACTCTATATTCTCACAACCAAGTCAACCTTGTCTCTATTGGAGAGCGAGTGGAGAAGGGGGCTATGATTGGAAAGATTGGGATGACTGGTAAGACAACCGGTCCTCATGTCCATTTTGAAATTCGCGGAGCAATTAACCCTTTTTAGTAAACATTTTTAAAATCTCTGTCTGTATTGTAGTGCTTCCAAGACGTGCAATTTTCCAATCTCTTTTTTATCTTCCAAATCCGCAATAGTCCTAGCAACTTTTATTATTCTATGGAAAGCCCTGCCGGAAAGGGATAATTTCTCTGCGGAAGATGTCAGAAGGCTCTTCACTTCAGGAGAAAGAGAAATACACTTTTCAATATCAGATACATTCATCTCGGTATTCAAGCTTTTGCCATTTATTTTCCTATCTTTGAATCTTTTCGCCTGGACTTTCCGAGCAGACAGCACTCTCTTGCGTATTTCTTTTGAATTTTCATTTGAAGTGCTGGAATTATTATTCGAAAGTTTTTCATATTCAACTTTGGAGACAGAAACCCAGAGATCGATGCGGTCCATGATTGGTCCCGATATTTTTTTCCTATACCAGGCAATATCCCTGTCAGTGCAGACACATTTTTTCTCGGTATTCTCCTCTTTTCCATATCCGCAAGGGCAGGGATTCATGGAAGCGATGAGAATACATTGAGCTGGGAATGTCAGCGTTCCGCGCGCACGAGAAATGGTAATAACACGATCTTCCAATGGCTGGCGCAAAGCATCGATGACACTTTTATCGAATTCTGGAAATTCATCCAGGAAAAGCACGCCTCTATGCGCTAGAGTGATTTCTCCCGGCTTGGGAAACGACCCGCCTCCAACCAGAGAAGCGTAAGAAGATGTGTGATGAGGAGAACGGAATGGTGGATGAGTGATGAAAGGTTTATTTAATATCCTCGCCATAGAGTGTATTCCCGTCACTTCCAATATTTCTTCTCGGCTAAGCGAAGGAAGTATAGTGCGAAAGGCTTTTGCTAGCATTGTCTTACCAGTGCCTGGTGGGCCATGCATGGTAATATTGTGTCCTCCGGCTGCCGCTATTTCCAATCCCCTTTTTGCAGTTTCCTGTCCTTGGATGAAAGAAAAATCAACATCAAATGAATGTTCTTCGTAGACAATTGGCGTCGATGGCTGTTCCGTCAGCAGGCCATCTTTACGCTCCATAAGATGTCCAATAATTTCATCGAGAGTTTCTACGCCATATATCTTTATACCCTCCACCAACCCAGCTTCGAGAGCATTTTCTTTCGGTACGTATGCCTCGGTGAAGCCATGCTCTACAGCGCCGCGGATAAGAGGAAGAATTCCACTCACTTTTCGTAATTTACCTTCGAGAGAAAGTTCTCCAAAAAAGATTTTCTTTTCTGAGTCAAAGAAAATGTCACCGCTGGCACATAGATACCCTAAGGCCATACCGAGATCAAACGATGGCCCCTCTTTCCGTAGATCCGCAGGAGCAAGGGAGATAACAACCTTTTGATTTTTCTGCTTTGGCGAAGTGTAACCGCTATTCTTTATAGCCGCAGAAACTCTGTCTCGGGCTTCTTCTACAGCTTTATCTCCAAGTCCGACAATAGCAAAAGCATGTAAACCGTTCGATAGGTCAACCTCAATTGTGACTATGTGGACATTTAGTCCAGACAGTTGAGCACTATAAATTTTTGATATTTTTGTTACGCTCATGCCTGAATGATACACAAAAAAATCCCCTTGTGGGAAGAGGATTTCTTGTGTCGTAATGCTAATTTTTGTATTTTTTTACCGATCCTTACTATTTCATATGCTTTATGCAAGTCGTGGCAGATGGAATTGCTTCCAAGCGCTCTCTTTCTATAGGCTCCCCAGAAATTTCACATTTTCCATAAGTGTCATTGGCAATTCTTTCAAGCGCAGCTCTCACTTCAGTCAATTGCTTCTCTAATTGCTCCAGAATAAGCCCATTTTCCTCAAGCTCCTCCAGCTTATCCGCCACCTCATTTTCATCAGCTGTATCTACTTCCATTCCACCAGAAGTCGCCTCCCATGTTGCCGTCTTTCCACCCTTCTTCTGTCCTACAGTCTTCAATTCATCTTCAAGAATCTTCTTCTCCTTCTCCAATCTTTCTTTGAAATATTGAATGTCTTTTTTTATCATGAGGACATTCTACCTTACATATGTTTCCTTTTCAATATGGTAAATTATAGCTATGAAAGCGCTTTCTGTAGCTGTGATTATGAGTGTCTCTTTGTTTATAAATGAGTATAAAAACAATATTTCACCATCATTATTGGTGAAGACCCTGACATCGCGATTGCGGATCTGTTTGTCTGCGAATTGCCCCTGCATTTTAAGATCATCACCCAATGTTTTTTCCCAAGACAGCATGCTGGCGAAAGCATTCTGGAAAAAGTCTGTCGTCAAGGCAATGAAAGGTGTCACTCTGCGCATCTCACTTGTTGTTCCTACCATTATCTGCTCCGAATAGGTGCCCAGCATCCATCGGTCTGTTAGGGATCGCAATAGCATGTCTGGAATATTTATATTTGTCTTTTGGATAAATTCTGTAGCAGGAATGTCTACAACTAGCTCCAAAATTTTTCCTTGAGGCAGAATATTTTTATCAAATTCGCTGAATATTTGTTGGATTAATTTGTTTCCTGTTGCTTCGCCAACATTCACCATTACTTTTTTATGATACGGAATTATGCTCGGAATAACAGTGGGAATTGGAATCGCTTTTGGCACTGCAAAAGGACTTTCCGTATATAGATAATATCCTCCGAATATTCCCCCAGCCAGAAGTACCAAGCTCGCCAAAGACGTTAAGAGGGGCTTGATATAATCCTTTGCCGGTGTGGTGGCTATACTTTCGGCACCCGTTGCTCTTTTGTTTTCCGCAATTGCAATCGTGATAGAAGAAGTCTTTTTTTGAGCCAGGGCTTTTGCCATATCGCCTTCATAGGTGCGAATTGACTCCTGACTTGGAGATGGAGTTGGCTTGTCTATGGCAACTCCCGGTGTCTTTTCTTCGTTCATTGTTTGTTTTTTCTACCCTATTTACTTTGAAATTTTATGTGGTCTCCTATTTCCTATGAGATATTTTTGAGCATTCTGGTCGAGATCCATAAAGTCATCCGCTGTTTCTATGAGCTTTGACGAAGTAGATTTACCGAATGACACCACCTCTACCTGGCAACCTTGATTCGTCTGTAAATATTCCACGAGAGGAATATAATCTCCATCGCCAGCGACAATGACCACCGCATCAAGCTTCGGCGCTATTTTCACTGCGTCGATAGCAAGTCCAACATCCCAATCAGCTTTCTTTGCCCCACTGCCGAAAATCTGCAAATCTTTTGTCTTCGTCTCTATTCCCATCTTTGTTAGAGCCTCGAAGAATGCCTTCTCATCACCCGCTTCTGTCGTGATGACATAAGCAAAAGCTCTTATGAGTTGCCTGTCGCCAACCGCATCCTTTACTATCTGTCCAAAATTTACTTTTGAATTATATAAATGCTTTCCGCTGTGATAAATATTTGCTGTGTCTATGAAAACTCCCACTCTCTGTTCTTTGTGTTTGATAACTGCCATATAAAAAATTACTTATAAAATTATTAAAATCATGCCCAAACTAACTCCGCGATACTATTATACACCAAAGGAAGCCTTTTTGAGACTTTTATTTCTTCAGATCCAATTTCTTTGCAATAGCTGAATATCTTTTAGGATGTTTCTTCCTGAGATAGTTCATATGAGTCTGTCTGTCTGCCACCATAGCTAGAAGTCCCCTTCTGGAATGATTATCCTTCTTATGCTTTTTCAGATGCAAAGCTAATTCTTCAATCTTCTTGCTCAATATAGAAATCTGGACTTCCGGAGAACCCGTGTCCTTGTCGTGGATCGCCACTGTTTTAATGGCATTGGCTTTAACCCTGGTTGTAAGCATGATTAGGAATAATAGCACGAATAGCTTTATAATGCAAGGGATTTGAAAATATCGGCAATGCCGAACTGTTTGGGGTAATTCTGGTATAATTACACCATGTCGCACAATATAAAAACTCTCAAGCAGGAATTCCTAGAATATATTGAAATAGAAAAAGGAAGGGCAGTCAAAACCGTTGAAAACTATGATCATTATCTCAATCGATTCATAGATTTCGCTAAGGTAAAGGATGCTGGAGATATTACCGAAAATGCTGTCCGTACATATCGTCTCTGGCTGAACCGACAATCCGGAGGTAACAATAGAGCCACCGGTGAGACTCTCAAGAAAAAGACCCAGAATTATCACCTCATCGCCCTGCGTGCTTTCCTCAAATACCTTGCAAAAAGAGGTGTAAAGACCCTTTCTCCGGAATATATAGAGCTGGCAAAGGTGGGAGAACGCCACCTCGACCTCATTTCTGCTGATGAATTGAAAAGGCTGATGGAAGCGCCTAAAGGCAATGATGCTAAATCTTTAAGGGACAAGGCTATTATGGAACTGCTTTTTTCCACTGGACTGCGAGTTTCCGAGCTTTGTTCCCTTTCTCGAGATCTTGATTTGCGTCAAGACGAGTTCTCTGTTCGAGGAAAAGGCGAGAAAATTAGGGTGGTTTTCCTATCAGATGGAGCAAAAAGTGCTTTGAAGAAGTATTTGGATAAGAGAACTGATGTGGATGATGCCCTCTTTGTAAAAGCGGATGGAAAAGAGAGAGCAGAAAAAGAAGAATTGAGGCTGACTAGGCGTTCAGTGGAGAGAATCATCAAGGAATATGCCATAAAAGCCGGAATTTCCAAGAAAGTTACACCGCATGTGATAAGGCATTGTTTTGCAACAGATTTACTATCAAATGGCGCCGATCTCCGCTCCGTCCAGATGCTTCTTGGCCACGCCAATATCGGAACTACCCAGATATATACTCATGTTACGGATAATCAGTTGAAGAAAATTCATCAGCAGTTTCATAATAAGAGGAAGTAGTATCAGATTTACTATTTCAAGTAAAATTTATTTTCTGTTTTTTTGTGCTAATATTTCTCTATGCATATAGTTTCTTGGAACGTAAACGGACTGCGGGCAAATGTGAAAAAGGGTGGGTTTGATTGGTTTCTACAGAAATCCCCTGATATTTATTGCTTGCAGGAGACAAAAGTCCATGTTGACCAGCTGGATGAAGGAATAAAAAATCCTCAAGGATACCATGGCTATTTCGACCATTCGAAAGGCAGAAAGGGATACAGCGGTGTGGCAATATACACAAAAGTAAAGCCAGATAAGGTTGACTACGGTCTTGGAATGCCAGATTTTGACCGAGAAGGCAGGTTTCTCGGTCTTTTTTTTAAAGAAAATGCTTTCGGTAATGGTATGTTAAAGTTACTTCTAATAAATACTTATTTTCCAAATGGTGGCGGAGGGCCAATAAGGCTAGATTACAAGCTCTGTTTTTATGATGAATTCTTGAAATACATAAATAAGCACAAGAAAGCTGGGTGGGAAATAGTATTTTGCGGAGATATCAATACAGCTCATACAGAAATTGACCTTGCAAGACCAAAGGAGAATGAAAAGAATACAGGATTCCTGCCTGTGGAGCGCGCATGGATTGACCAAGTCATTAATGCCGGCTATATAGACATTTTCCGCCACCAGTTCCCTACCATCAAGGATCAATATACCTATTGGGATATGAAGACATATGCCAGAGAAAGAAATGTTGGTTGGAGGATTGATTATTTTTTTATTACACCCGGACTTTTAAAAGCTGTGGATAAGACAAAAATTTTAAATAATGTATTTGGTTCAGACCACTGTCCCATTGAGTTAATTCTAAAATAAAGGACAGTTATCCACAGTTTGTCTATAAATGTCCTTTACAAGACTTTAATTACTGATAAAATAAAGGACAGATTAGTTTGCGTCAACCGAGGATTACGTAAACATTGCTCTTCGAAAATGGGTAGTAGGCTCTTTTTTGAAGTTCTCACGAAGAGGAAACAACCCTTTGCCAGCTCTGACTTTTAGCGTATTTCTTCTCAATTACAATTCATATTTCCACTCTTGGAAAATTTTTAACTTTTAGAAAGATAATACGCGTTATCTCATTGTCGGCCTCGCAGGTCAGTTTCCGTTGAGCATCATCGCTCCTTTTGTAGAGTAACTTCTCTCAAAAACCGCGCTAATACGCGCAATTATCAAATTCCTAACCTTGATGACTGCGTATACTACGCGGTTTTGTTGTTTCTGGGTTAAATACGTTAAGTTTAATGTTTCACGTGCTACTAATGAACGATGTTAATCATGAAACGTGGTATTTCTTCCTTATTTCCTCAATATTCCCTTCTTCTATACCTTCTTTCTTTTCTTTTGCCTCTGCACCAAGTTTTTCCAAGTCTTTTTCAGGTAAGTTAATTAGCTCAACTGCCCTTTTTTCTAAGTATTCATTGGTATTTAGTCTAGGATTCTCCAATACTTCCTCAAGTAAGGCGTTCAAAACATGCCCTATTTTAGGTCCAGGTGTTACATGTGTAACGCCCATGATACGTTTTCCATCTATTTTGAGCATTTTTACAGATATCGGATCTCGCAATGCTTCTTCTATCATCGCTTTGTATTTACGCAACCTATATGGATTTTCCTTTGGTCTACCTGTTCCAATGCGGTCGCAAATGCGTACATTCATAAGATCCCAGATATTCTCAACCCCAACATTCCCTATCATTCTCCTCACAGCAGAAAGGCTAATCGTCTCTGTATCAGAGAAAAACATGTGCCATCTTATAAGTTTTGTGACTTTCTCTACAGTTTTGGCTGGAAACCTCAATCTTTCCAGTATTTTTTTTGTTACACGTGAACCAACAACCTCATGGCCGTAGAACGTGTATTGCTTTGTTTCATGTGAAAAGCGCCGAGCTTCTGGCTTTGAAATATCGTGAAATAGCGCAGAAAGCCTTATATCCAATGGCCACTCTTTATCCGCGGAATGCTGGAGGGTTCTCAACAGGTGCTCGTAGACGTCATAAGCATGAGCCTGATTCTGCTCAACACCCTTTGCTCTAACTAGTTCTGGAATGACAATCCCTAGTATTCCAACCTTATCCAGCAATTCAATGCCTTTTTTAGGATCCTTTGACATAATGATCTTTATGAATTCATCGCGGATTCTCTCACTCGAAACTTTCTTCAATAGTTCAATATGGCTCTGCATAGCTGTTTCCGTCTCTTTGTTAATCGTGAAACATAGTTCTGTAGCCAGACGTACACATCTAATAAGCCGTAAAGCGTCTTCCGTGAAGCGATCATTGGGATTTCCGACTGTCCTTATAACTTTGTCCTTTATATCCTTAAAACCGCCAAAAAGATCAACTATGTCTTTTATAGCTCCTTTAGACAGACTGACGGCAATGGCATTAATCGTGAAATCCCGGCGCTTAAGGTCGTCTTCGAGCTTTGTGCTGAACTTCACCTCATCCGGGTGCCTGAAGTCGCTGTAGCCTGTTTCGAGACGGTATGGAGTGACTTCCACTATCTTCAGCCTCTCATCTTCCGTCTGTTCATTCACCACCCCCACCGTGCCGAAGCTATTTTCATAGAAAGTTTTTGTAAAAAGAGGAACTATTTCTTCTGGTGTGGCATTTGTTGTCACATCCCAATCCTTTGGAGTTCTTCCGAGCAAAAGATCTCGCACGCATCCCCCAACTAGGTACGCTTCATACCCACTCTTCTCAAGAGTCTCAATAACTGATGTAATTTCTGCTGGAATGGCGGTGGTTTTAGTAATTTTCTCCATGGATTAATCCTAGCATTTAACGTAGGATTTGCATAGTTATGAACAGTAGTATACTATTATATAATATGAAAGATAATGTTCAATCCAGTAAAAAAGCCATTGAATTGAGAAGATTAGGACTTTCTTATGCCGACATATCCATCGAACTGAAAGTATCGAAA
>CALQZK010000008.1 GCA_943349555.1 Candidatus Nomurabacteria bacterium | reverse complement strand
GAATGCATGAAAAAAGAGCTCTCAAAGGGGCAGAAGAAGCATATACACATCATAGGTATTGCAGGCGTTGCAACAAGCGCTCTTGCTTCTGCTTTTCAAGAGAAAGGCTGGAAAGTTACCGGCAGTGACAAGGGCTTCTTTCCTCCTGTCTCTACTGAGCTGGAAAAAGCCGGCATTCCCTTCTATGCAGGCTGGCATCCGGAGAAGATTGGCCGACCAGATATTATTGTAGCCGGAGGCGCGGGCACCAGCCTTTCCAATCCGGAAATTATTTATGCAAAAGAAAATAATATTCCCCTACTTTCCTTCGCAGAGGCTCTAGGAAAATATTTCGTAAAGAAAAATTCCATCGTTGTGACAGGAACCTGGGGCAAGACAACTATCTCTTCCCTGCTCTCATTCATCATGCTGGAAGCGGGAATGGACCCGAGCTACTTTACCGGGGGAGTTTCCCTTTCTCATAAGACTGGTGCTCTAGCAGGATCGGATTGGAGCATAGTCGAAGGAGATGAATACCAGACTGCCATCTGGGACAAACGGCCGAAGTTCGACTATTATTCTCCTACTCATCTTCTTCTGACTTCGGTCTCTTGGGATCATGCCGATCTCTATCCTACCGAGGAAGCATATTACAAAGTCTTTGAAGGTTTGGTAAATAAAGTAAATATGGTGATTGCATGCAAGAATAATGATGGAGCAAAAAAAGTAATCGGGGAAAGAAAAGTAATCTGGTATGGAAAGAAAGATGCCGACTACACTTATACAGATGTCAAACACACCAAGGAAGGTCTGGAATTTTCAATAAATGCCACAGCTATAAGATCTCCGATGCTTGGAAGATTCAATGTAGAGAACATTACCGCAGCTTTTGCCATGGCAAGAGAAATAGGAATCACAGCAGAAGTCATTGTGGAAGCAATAAAAAATTTCCAAGGAATCAAGCGACGCCTGGAGAAAAGATATGAAGGAAAAGTCACTATATTTGACTGCCATGCCCCTACTCCGGAAAAAGCAGGTTCGGTCTTGGAAAGCTTAAGAGAAGTCTATGAAAATAAAATAATTGCTATCTATGAACCAAACATCGGTGGCAGACAAAAGGCATCAGCAGATATGTATGATGGTGCTTTTAAAAATGCTGACTTGGTAATTATCCCCAGATTAACAAAACTAAAAATAGGGGGAGATGAGAAGCCAATGGAGGGAAATGAGCTGGCTCAAGTCATTTTAAAAACTCATAAAAATGTCTTGTATATAGAGGATGATGAGGAATTAGTAAAGAAAATTGCTGGTGAAGCAAAAAGTGGAGATGTTATAGTCTTTCTTGGTTCGCATGGTTTCCGAGGTATGATAGAGGAAACTATTACTTCCCTTCATCGATAATCTCCGTAGTGACAATTCCCTCATTTATACTCTTTACAAGCAAAGTCATACCGCAATGATCGCATTCAATAACCATCCCTTCTTTAATAGACTGGTAGCGGGAGAGATCTATATCATTTTTACATTCTGGGCAGTTGGATTTCATATCATGGTATAGTATATCAATATGAAGCCAAAAAATCTAATTACCCCGCAAGAACCATATCTAGAGCTAGCGAAGGAGCTGGGCTTGCCTCACCCAGTCTTCTTCAAGCGCGAAGATCTTCACCCTTACGGCTCTCATAAAGGCCGTTCAATTCCTCTGATGATAGATAAGAAAATAGCTGAAGGATGTAATCATTTTGCTATCTCTTCTTCTGGCAATGCAGCGTTGGCTGCTGGGCTACATATTCAAAAATTGAATGAGGGGAAAGAAGAAAAAATCACTCTAGAAATCCTGGCAGGGAAAAATATTAATCCTGGCAAATTAAAAAAAATGGAGGATATCAAAGACAAAAATATTCTTCTTTCAATTCAGGATCGCCCACTCCAGGCTCTTTTCATGAAGACTCAGGATCCATCCGTCCAAAGCCTTCGCCAGTCGAATGACGACGTTGCACTGGATGGATATGAATTGTTAGCAAAGGAATTACTGGAAATTCCCAATCTTAAAGCTGTTTTCATCGGCACATCATCCGGCACAACAGCTCAATCACTTGCGCAAAATATGAGTGGAGTAGAAATCCACATAGTTCAAACCTCTTCCTGTCACATAATGTCCGATGAATTTATAAAATATGAAGGAAGTGATGAAAAATCTATAGCAGATGCAATAGTAGACAGTGTAGCAAACAGAAAAAATGCTCTAGTGCCTCTTATTAAAAAAACTGGAGGAAATGGCTGGGTAGCGTCGAATGAGGAAATAAAAGCGGCAATGGAATTTGCAAAAAAACATGCAGGACTAGACATTTCTCCTAATAGCGCTTTGTCAGTTGCTGGTCTTATGCAGGCAACATACACAGGCAGGACTTGGGATGGGCCAGTGGTCTGTATGATCTGTGGGGACTAAAGCGCCCTTACCGCCTTCACAAACTTTTCGCCTCTCTCCTTCCTAGAAATATGAACACCGATGGCTTCACAGCCGGGACTAAAGACTACTCTGTCCCCTTTCTTTCCATATTCTTTTGCGAGTAGAACTGCTTCTTCCATGCTCGGAGCCTGCAGGAATTTTATATCCTTCAACTTCTCAATTTCTGGCCGAATACAGAGCGTACCACTTCCTGGAATCAAAATGACTGTGGAAGCGTATTCCGGAATGCTATTTATAAGATCACTGTAATCATATGCAGTATAAGCTCCTCCGAGAATAAGGACAATATTCTTATTAACAGAAAGTACTTTCAAAGCAGAGAGTGTGGAAATAGGATTGATAGAAGCAGAATCATTATAGAACTCAATACCGCCAATCTTTTTCACCATTTCTCTTCTACCCTTTAATCCAGAAAACTCATTCACTGTATCTCGAGCATCTTCCGAACTCACTTTAAATAACTCGCTGACCTGCACCGCCATAGCAGAATTATCATCTTTTGTGCGCAGCATCTTGGCCTTGGAAGTGAAGGATGGCTGGGCGCGTAGACCTTCTACAACCGTATCCGGAGCCACAACAAAATTGTTATATGTCTGATATTCCAGAATATGAGGAGGTATGGGTGAAGTGATGACGGCCACATGCGGGCTGACCCGCGCAGAATGATATTCCATCATCATCTCTTCCGGAATTCTAGCCAAGACAATATCCCCTGGCTTTATCTTTTTCAAATGAGTCAGTGCGCCATTGGGCAAATCAGGATCAATGAAATACAGGCCTTGATCTTCGTATTCTGCAAAAGATTTCTTTAGAATACTATAGAGCATATGGGCTATGGTGCTCTTACCACAAGCGCCCATGACACCGATAAGAGTAATAGGTGGGGCCAGCTTTAGAAAAAGGACATTGGGGTATTCTATTCTGACACCTGCATGAAATGCCTTTTTAAGAAAAAGTGCCTTGCGAGAGATTTCCGGCGACAAGATAATAAGATCAGCTTGGGCCAAATCATCGGCATTCACTACACCGAAATTGCAACTAGCAAGTCCAAATAACTTGATGGAGGAGGCAAAACCCTGAAGCCGTGATTCGCTACGAATATCGCAGACGGAAACATTCCTGCTCAACCTCGAGAGGAATTTGATATCAGCTGTCATCTCTCCATGAGGTCCGATTCCCACGATGGCAATCTTCTTGTCCTTGAAAAAATCCTTATAGCTCATTTTCTATTAGTCCTTTCACTTTGATCATCTCTTGGAGTAGACCCTGCATTTTCAGACTCTCCTCATTATTTACTGGACCATTTCCAGCAAAATATGTGAGTTTGCGCAAAAAAAGATTGTAAATATCATTAAAATATCTTTCCAGGACAACTTTACTTTCTTCAGACTCAACACCGCCATCTCTAATAGCAAAAAGATCTGATGGTCTTCTCACACCCTCAAAATATATGTAGTCGTCCGAGAGAACGCCATCCAGAGATGGAGAAGCTATGGAATATATATTCATGGCGGTTTTTGTTGATTATGCTTTTAATTATAATTGGCCCGGACGCTGGCAAAATTATCTTTGGTGATAATGACATGATCCAGAACATTTATTCCAAGTATCTTGCCCGCCTTTATGAGCTGTTCCGTGATCTCTATATCTTGTGTGCTAGGCATAACATTTCCGGAAGGATGATTGTGAGCAAGGACAACTGCCGCGGCACTGTATTCTATGGCGGGACGGAAGACTTCCCGAGGGTGCACGATGTTTGTATTTATTGTGCCGATGGAGATGATTTCATCGTGAATAATGCGATTATGGCTGTTCAAGTAAAGACCCCGCAAATGCTCCTTGGGCAGATTGTGCATGTCGCGTAGGTATTCGTAAGCATCCTTTGCTGTACGTATGACAGTAAAGCCAGAGGAGTTCTTTTCATAAAATCTCCTACCCAATTCTCCGCAGGCAATGATAGAACAAGCCTTGATGACCGGAATATCGAGGTCTGCTGCCAGCTTGGTCGCGTCCTTCTCCGACAATATACTCTTTTCCCCATATTCCCTAATGATCCTGCTGGACATCTCCATAACATCCTCACTCTTTGTTCCGACATTCAGAATAACCGCCAGCAGTTCCTGGATGGAAAGGATTTCTGGACCTTGCTTTATAAGCCTCTCCCTTGGCTTATCTTCCAAGGGAAGATCCCTAATCTTCAGAACATACTCTCGAGCAGAGCCGTCCAAGAAAAGATTGGTGTCGCTTAGAATGTATGACTTGATATGTTCCTTTATCATACCTGAATTATATCACTATTCTTACAATGAAATAAAGTAAAATAAAGATGAATAAGATGATGGGTATAAGAAAGAGATACCCCTTCCAACCAAGATCCTTTTTTGTATCTATAGAGACATTTAGGAAATAGAAGAGAAAATCATTAAGAAATTTGCCTAATCCCTCAAAATACTTTTCATACATCTCTTTCTGCTCGCAGGGCAATCCTTGTCATCATCTCTACGGCTTCTACTGGATAGTCGCCTAGTGTTGTCTCCTCAGAAAGCATTATAGCGTCTGTACCATCGAGAATAGCATTAGCGACATCAGAGACTTCCGCACGCGTAGGTACTGGGCTCTTGATCATAGATTCCATCATCTGTGTTGCGGTAATGACGAACTTACCAACAGCATTGCATTTCTTTATGATCATCTTTTGGGCAAAAGGAACTTCTTCGGCAGGTATCTCTATACCTAGGTCTCCCCGGGCGACCATAATAGCGTCACAGAGACTGATGATTTCATCTATATTATCCAATGCCTCTGGAGTTTCTATCTTTGCCACGATCCCGGCTTTTGACTTTGCCACATTGAGGATAGTACGAAGTTCGGTAATATCAGAGGGCCTGCGAACGAAAGAGAGGGCAATGTAGTCCATCTTGTTTTTTATTCCAAATTCCACATCCTTCCTGTCCTTCTCCGTAATGGAACTGATGGAAAGATACGCACCAGGAAGATTGACTCCTCTCTTACCTTTTATTGTTCCCCCAATAATTACCTTAGTCGTGACTTCTTTGCCTTTGATAGCTGTGATCTGCAGCTTCAATTTTCCATCATGGACGAGTATAAATCCGCCGACTTTTACCTCTTTAGGCAGAAGAGGATAATTTACGAAGACTTTTTTCTCATTCCCCATCATAGCTTCTGTAGTCAGGGTAAATGTCTGACCTGGCTTGAGTGTAATACTGCCATTTTCAAATTCCCCAATGCGAATTTTTGGTCCCGCTAGATCCTGCATAACAGCAACTGTTTTCCCAGTTTTTTCCCTTACTGTCTTTATGTTATCTACTCTATTCTGATGCTCGGCAAAGTCTCCGTGAGAAAAATTGAGACGCATGACATTCATTCCGGCATTCACCAGTGCAGTCAGCTTTTCCACGCTTTCTGTTGCGGGACCTATCGTACAGACAATCTTCGTTTTCTTTCCTAAGTTCATATTTTGACAGATTAATTAATAACAAATAATAGTAGGAATAAATACTACCTTAAATGCGCGCTTATTGCTAGTAGCAGGCCTAATAGACTGGCTTTGGCTTATTCACAGGATACCTTTCTGGATCAATAGTTCTCTGGAAGCAAGTTCTACCAGCTTCATGAGTCCAATTGTCATTTGATCCATCTATTGGATAAGAATCATAACTCGGACGGGAAGAATAGCTGCTACCCTTACTCTTGTTATCCTGCGTCTTTTCTGCGAAAGTTGCACATAGTTCGAAGGCTCTTTCTCCTTTTACTGTATATTCATATTTTGTTAATTTATTTTCAGGATCTGCAGGAATAATTTGGCCTGAAATAGAATCTTTCATATCTTCTAAGCTGGCCGGCAGTTTTCCCTTCTGTTGCCAATAATTAACTATCTGCCATTGGATATTAGAGAGATCACTAATTCTTTGATTGTCGAATCTCAATGCTCTCTGCTTGTATGGAGAACCAACTATGAGGAAGCCTCCGACAATAGCTGCAATTGCTATGACAATTCCGAGCCAAGCAAAGATAGTCTGCGTTGTCTTACCCTTCCCTGAGCCAGTTGTTTTTTCTAGAATATAATATACGAATATAATAGCGAAAATAATTAGAATCGCCAGAAATTTATACACGAATCTCTCCGTAATTTCTCCATTTATGAAAGTATTTATTAGCGTAATAAGATCCCCAATAATAGTTACTCCAGCCAAGAAAAGCGTCAGATAAATTCTCCATCGGCGTATCCACAAGCTGTCCTTTTCTGGAAATCTTAGAAGGTCTTTCTTAATCATCCATTCTAGAACATACAGAACAGGCACTAGGATCACCAGCATGGAAATTGGCCATGCTATTGAGCCAGTATAGTAGTAGCCTGCAAGAGCATCTGGAAAAGCATAGTTAATAATAGCCAAAGACAGATTGACTAAAGCAATGGCGGAAGCATATAGGACTATGGTGGCTGATAAATGAAGGAAAAAATCCTTAGGTGTTGTTTTTATTGTTGGGTTCATATGGCTATTATAGCATGTGCGCCCTCTTGGACTCGAACCAAGGACCCTTCCGGTATAAGCGGAATGCTCTAACCAACTGAGCTAAGGGCGCATTAAGACTATCATAGACTAAAACCCCTTGACTATCAAATCCTAGCTGATATACTTTGCATATTAGCTTAGACTGACGCCAAAAAGGCCTCGTTGGCTGAAAGAAGATAAGGAGGTGGTCGTCCTTCAGTATGAGCAGCTATAAACAGCTTGGAATTGATTTCGATCTTGCCTGTCTCAATTCTCCCGATTTCAATCACAACTTGGTATAGAGGAGAAATATATCTTCGGTTATTTCAGGATGTCCATTGTTTCCTCTTACCTTGCCTTTTATTTTTGCAATGATAAATTCCGATATATGAATAATCTTATCTCCAATTATATTAAATATTTCATTCTTGAGCATAAAAACGGGTTCAGGAATCTTTGAAAATATACCTGATTTATTTGTATCTACTCTATTTAAAATATCTTGGATTTGGGATACTTTTTGCTATTGTGTCCAGATGCGTCCCTATTGTGAAATACTGCAAATCCCCCTCAACTCCCCCACATCCTCCTCTGTGGGTACAATATTTTTGCTCGTATTTAAATAATACATAATAGATGCTGGATTATCATTATGCTCCAGCCCGAGAGCATGCCCAAGCTCATGCGCCATTACTCTCACTAGGATGTCTCTACTGCCAAATTCATAAATGTTTATCCTTTCTCCGCTCGCATCCCGCACATACTCCCCTTCTTCAAATTCCTTCCCTGCTGTCCTATTCACAGTTTGCACAACAGAGTTAATAGATCCGACAATAGAATTATATTTTCTAACCAATGCATTTATCCTGTCCGCCAAGCTGTTTACTTCCAGCCTTTTTGCTTCCAGAGTTTCGTAGCTCCCTCGCCTTTTCTTATATTCGTTTAACAGGATCTGATACTCTTCTGAAGCTTTTTTAAATCCTACTTGCAGAGCCTGGAATTCCTGCTTCACAGAATCAGCAGACATTTTTGTAGTGTCAATCTGCGAGACCAGCAACCTATTCTGCTCCGAATTTTTCTGTCGATCGTCGTAGATAAGATTGATAGTGATTACCTGCCTGGTGAAATATTGACCAATATACTTATCGAAATATTCTTCAAAACTATTTTTCTCTTTTGATTTTGAATCGTGCTCAAATAGATTCTTGCCAATCGCCTTTTCCCAGACATTCTCTGCCTTTTCTATTTCACCCAGGAAATCACTTTTACTTATATTAAACCGTGTATCGAAAGCCCCTAAAGAATATACAGTAGGAACTTCGCATGGCCTTTTTCCATCCAGATAAATATAGATTGCAAACCCGATGGTTGTCAGGAGAAAAATCCTAAGACTGATGTTCAATATCCAACTTCTTTTTTGGTTGTATTCCATGAGCGATAATAATGGACTCGTATTCGTCTCTCTCAAGATTCTCTATATCTATGAGCCTTCGAGCAATTGCATCTAGAGCTGGACGGTGATGGGTGACAATTTCCTCGGCTTTCTTGTAGGCTTCGCTCATAATACGGGAAACTTCCGAGTCTATGTCTGCCCCGACTTTCTCCGAATATTCCTTATCTTCCAACCCCTTCCCGAACATCGCTCTGCCCCCAGCACCTTCCAGAGCCATGGCCCCTATTTTGTCCGACATTCCATATTTTGTCACCATATCGCGGGCAAGAGCAGTAGAAACCTGTAGGTCATTTGATGGGCCTGTTGTCACGTCTTCGAACATCATTTTCTCTACCACATACCCACCAAGAGAAACAGCGATGTCATCTAGGAATTCTTTCTTTGACTGCATCTTGCGGTCTTCGAGAGGAAGATGGAGAGTATAGCCTGCTGCTCGTCCTCGGGAAATTATAGAAATTTTGTGTACAGGATCTGCATATGGAAGAACGGAGGAGACGAGAGCGTGACCAGCCTCATGATATGCAGTGATTTCTTTTTCTTTTTTCGACAACAAATGACTTTTTCTTTCTGGGCCAAGCATGACTTTTTCTATCGCACGAATGAGATCATACTGCGATATTTTATTCCTATTTTCTCGCGCGGCTAGTATGGCGCCTTCATTCATAAGAGAATAAAGATCAGCGCCAGAGAAACCAGGTGTTCTCTCTGCTATCACGCGCAATACAACATCTTCCGCAAAAGGCTTTTTCGTAGAATGAATTTTTAGAATTTCCTCTCTATCATTCCTATCAGGCAAATCAATGGTGACTCGCCTGTCAAAGCGACCTGGTCGAAGAAGTGCTGGATCCAGGACATCCGGCCTATTTGTAGCCGCCATGACTATGACTTTCTCATTCGGTTCAAATCCGTCCATCTCCACCAGGATCTGGTTCAAAGTCTGCTCCCTTTCATCATTTCCTCCTCCCACTCCAGTGCCACGCACTCGTCCGACAGCGTCTATCTCATCTACGAAAATTATCGCTGGCGCTGCTTCCTTTGCCATTTTAAAAAGATCGCGCACCCTAGAAGCTCCAACACCAACGAACATTTCCACGAATTCTGAACCCGAGATAGCGAAAAATGCCACGCCAGCTTCCCCTGCAACAGCGCGAGCCAAAAGAGTTTTTCCAGTTCCCGGCGCACCCATGAGGAGAATGCCTTTAGGAATCACCGCTCCGATTTCCAAGAACTTTTTCGGATTTTTTAGAAAGTCCACAATTTCTGCAAGCTCCTGTTTTGCTTCTTTTGCACCAGCCACATCCTTGAATGTCACTCTTTGCTTCTTATCATCCGGCATAGTGATACGCGCCTTGGATTGTCCGAAGGAAAATGCTTGAAGTCCAGTTCCACGCACCTGTCTCGTCAAGAACCAAATGACCAAAGCCAAGAAAATCAGAGGGGCCAAGAAAGGCGCCAATTGTCCCAACCAGAACCAGAACCCGCTCGGCCCTTCTATGGAAATTTTCACCGCATTCAATTTATCTGGCGTCAGTCCGTATGTAGAAAAAGTATCGGTGACTGCGGCATCAGTTTCTTTTTTTGACTTCTTCACTGTCTTATCCTGATACTCCGCTATAAGGTCATCACCACGCACAGTCACAGACAAAACTTTTCCCATACCTATATCATGCACAAGCTCAGAAATTGGAATAGTCGTGCTCGGTGTAGCCCGATCCGCAACTACCGAATAAAGACTGGAGATCAGAAAGAGCAGGAGAAGAATAATGGAGATGGCATTGAGGAGACCGAAACGGCTAGGCTTTTTACCCTTCTTGTCTCTTATGTTGTCTTTTGTATCTTTTTTCATGTATTGATTATACCTAAAAGTGCAAAATGCGCTATACTCTACTTATACAAACCATGGATAAGTCGCTGATATATAATAAAAAAATCGGTCTGGACTATGAAATTCTCGAAACTTTTGAAGCTGGTCTCGAGCTTCTTGGCTTTGAAGTAAAGAGTATTCGCTCTCGGCAGGGTTCCCTTCTGGGTTCTCATGTGACCATACGCGGAGGCGAAGCGTATCTCATCGCTTCCAATATCCCACCTTTCCAGGAAAAAAATTCACCGAAGGACTACGATCCTAGACGCAACCGTAGGCTATTGCTTACCAAAGAAGAGATCTTCAAACTCGCTTCCCTAGAGGCAAAAAAAGGTTTGACAATAGTGCCTATTTCAGTGTATAATAAAGGTAGGAAAATTAAGGCAGAAATCGCCATTGTCCGCGGTAAGAAAAAGCACGATAAACGTCAGGATATAAAGAAGAGGGACACTGATCGCGAAGTCCGCCGAGATTTTTCTGATCGTTGAAAATCAATATGGGGATGAAAGGCCTCGACAGTTGAGTCACTCTATAATATGCAAAGCGGAGCACCGTTAACTCTTTAATCTGACGGAATCGTAACTGCAAAATCAGTAGTTGCAAAGGCAATGTCTATTGCGTCTCCATATTTTGGAGCCAAGGACATGGCTTTCGTTTACGCCGCTTAAACCCGGCCTTAGACGACACTTCGCGCTTTTCTCCGGAAAGGGCGTTCGGTGATATAACCTCCGGATAAGGCCGTGAGGCTTTCCCCTTCACAGTTCGAAAATCCAGGAATCGCCTGTATGTGTTTTGCCAGCTTTCAAGCATACAGGTTAAATGGGGGCGACCCCGGTAAAGCTAGCTAGGCTTTGTAGAAATATTATGGGGCTTCATCTGCACGGCGGTTCAAATCCGCCCATCTCCACAGACAAAAGCATGGCACCCGCAAGGGTGCTTTTGCTTTTGGCTGCTGGAGCTATCCGCGGAGTTGAACAGACGGAGCGAGCGAAGGCGAGCGAGTCGGGGTCGCGGAAATTTTCAGCAGAAAATTATCCGTGACTCAAATCTAAATATCTCTCCAAAGGGCTTTACAAGTGATGAAAATCGTAGTACCATCGATACATGAAATTGATCTGGTGCGACCACCAAAGGACAATAGCTCCTGCAGTAATCCTATTTTTTATCATGGGTATGTTCTTTTCTTTTGCTGAAAAAGTAACAGCGCAGACGACGGTCAATGTTGCCCCCTTAGAAAGTACTTCAGTTTCCGAGCAAACTCTCAATACACAATCACATAGACCGTCGGTTACGCTTTCTTCAGAAAATAGTTCCGAATACGGCGGTTCCGTGAAATTGATATGGGAGGCCCAAGACAGCACATATGTAGATTATTTTTACAGAGGATATGGGGTGGGTATCATTGATGCAAAAACAGGAAACAGAGTTGAGGGAAACCTACCAGCTTCAGGTTTCTTGTACTTGAAAATAATAAATGGAAAACAGCAAGGTAGCAGTGTGGAAATGTATATGACTCCCTATTATAAAGATGGGTATTCTTTCAGCGCAGGGCAACAGAAAATTCTCACCTTACCTGTAGCAGGTTCAGATATTGCACCAGTAATTAAAAAAGTTGAACCAGAAACTTTAACAAAGGGTAGTATTCTGACTATACACGGAAGGGGATTTACTCCGCAAAATAACTATATTGAAATAGCAAAAAACGGTTATGGGGTTAAACAGTTCAAAATGGAATCATCTGATGGTGTCACTTTGAAAATTCAAATTCCCGATAGCCTGGATTATCAATCTGAGGAAGAGCCAGGAACTAAACAAGTTGATCTCATTCCAGGTACTTATCAAGTAGCGATTTCAAATGAGAATGGAAAAACGGACACTGCGAAATTTTACATTACAAAATTGGTAGTAGAAAATGTAAAACCTGCTAGTAAAATTTCTACCGATAATATTGAACTGAAAAAATCAATACCTTCCATCTTGCCAAAAAATACAGCAGTCAGCAAACCGGATAACAAACCTGGTCCAGCTTTAATGATTAAACCCGAGCTTTCTCCGACTATACCAGCAGTAGAAAGCGAGGCAAAGCAAAGTGACACAAACATGTCCCCATCGATAAAAAGTTTTTGGACAAGATTTATTAGCATCTTTCGCTAACCAAGGATATAATATAGACATCCCTTCTGTTGCTTCGGTGGCAGAACGCGACACCGCAACACAATGTTGCGGTTTCTGCATTTTAGTAATTCTTCACTTATAATTTAGTTCCTTGCTTTTTAGAGGATATGGTGTATAGTACTAGTGTGTCTGCGGGTCGTCAGACCTATCTGGCCAATTTGTTGAGCTGGAGACAGGCACATTAAAGTACGTCACTTTGAGTGGCGTTTTTTAATACCTCGACATCATTTTCATTAAGAAGACCTGCCCCCGTCGAACTTTGTATTATTTTTATTCCTCGATAGTGCCTAATAAACCACGCTGGTATTACACTCTGAAATTCCATTTTTCCATTGCCGGCCTGTCTTACTACTGCTTTTACACGAAATTTTTGCACTATTGCCATGAAACCCCAGCAGCGCACAATGATATTTATTCCGACAAAGTTTCCGTGCCTATTTACCTTTCTATATTCCATACTCTCTTCATATTCTTGATAAGTAGTGGATGTTTCAAGAATAAACTTTGCCTTCTCCAGCATATCAAACCTAAGTATTTGTGTTCTTTTATCTCTTTCCTTCTTCGCTCTCTCATAAATAAGATGATTGAAGCCTTCAGATGTAAAATGAATATCACCGCCAAGAGCAGGACAATATACTTTTTCGAAACTTCCATAAAGCTCCGCAGCTAACTTGCGGATTTCAGGATAATCTTTTAGTCTTTCTTCTATATTTTTACCTTTCATTAACCTGAATTATATCATTTCCCTCCCTTCTTATCCCCCTTATCCTTCGACTGATTATGCGGACCGAAAAAAAGATAGCCGAATATGATTGCAAATATTAGAAATCCGAGATCACTCATAATGTCCTTTATTGTATGCTATCCTATACCCAATGACAACCAAAGATACAACTTGGGAGCTCTACACTACCAACCCCACCGCCTGGGATGCCATGCTAGAAGCCTGCGAGGAAGCCAAGGAAAGCATAGACCTCGAGCAGTTCATCTTCGTGGCAGATGAGATAGGGAATAAATTTATTGATGTCTGCGCGCGTAAAACCAAGGAGGGCGTCAAGGTGCGCTTCCTCTGGGATGCGGCAGGAAGCTTCACCTTTTCCGGATCTTCTATCGTAGAGGATCTGAAGCATAAGGGAATTGAATTGATCTTTTTCAAAACTCTCTTTCCAGGATTTTTTACCATGCATAACTATCGATCCTGGTATTTTAGAAATCATCGCCGGACATTGGTCATTGATGGAAAGGTGGGATTCACAGGAAGCATATGTATATATAAATATATGGAAAAGTGGCGCGATACGCATGTCCGTATAGAGGGGCCAGTTGTCAAAAATATGCAGAAAGCTTTCGAAGGAATGATTGACCGCGCACATGGCAAGCGTGTGCCCAAGAGACAAGACGTGGGAAAAAGTCATGATTTCGAATATATCACCAACACACCCTTAGGTAAAAATCGACAGCTATATAGGAAAGTTGTGGAAGCAATTCGCGACTCGAAAAAATATATAAATATAATCAGCCCGTATTTCGTACCCACCCACAAGATTTCTAGAGTCCTTCGCCTGGCTGCGCATAGAGGAGTAGAGGTGAAAATAATTATTCCCGAGCGTTCCGACTTCCCTATTGTCGACCTTGCCGCCCGCACATTTTTCCACAATATGCTGAAGTCAGGGGTAAGAATATATCTGCATAAAGGCGAGATGATACACAGCAAGACAATGGTAGTTGATGGGAACTGGGCAAGTATGGGTACGCTTAACCTGGACCATATCAGCTTGCTGTATAATTTCGAGGCGAACATCGTTACAGATAATGAGAAGTTCGCAAAAGAGCTGGATGAGCATTTCGAAGATGATCTTAAGAGTTCGCAAGAAGTCACTTATGAGGAATGGAAAAACAGATTCTTCGTGGAAAAGATCGCAACTTTCTTCGTAAAGTTCTTCCGCAGTTTCTTGTAGAAAAAGAGAAGCTGTGTTATAAATAAGCCTCTAAAGACCACTACATTGAGCACTCCACGAGTACGCATAAATCACTTTATCAAAGCGCCCCAACTGCGCGTTATTACCGCTGACGGAGAAAACCTAGGGGTCATCAGCCTGGAGCAGGCTTTCCGCGAGGCGCAGACCAGGGGCTGTGATCTTATAGAAATATCGCCAAATGCCACCCCTCCGGTTGCAAAAATCATGGATTATGGTAAATTTCAATACGACGAAAAGAAGAAGCAAAAGACGGCAAAAGCAGGCACCCATAATGCCACGCTCAAGAATATACAGGTTAAAATAGGCACAGGAGACCATGATCTGGAGCTAAAGGCCAAGAAAGCCTCCGAATGGCTGAAGGAAGGTCACCGGGTCAAGATCGACCTCTTCCTAGTCGGACGCTCCAAGTATATGGATATGAATTTCTTGAAAGAGCGCATGGACAGGGTCTTCAAGCTCATAACCATAGACTACAAAGTCGCCAGTGCTCCGCAGAAGAGTCTGAAGGGATTGACGGCAATCATAGAGAAGAAATAGAAAAGAGATAAACAAGAAAAAGCAAAAAACAGATGAAAACAAACAAATCATTTTCAAAAAGACTGAAGCTTACCAAGAACGGTAAGATTCTTTCACGTGCCGCCGGACAAAATCACTTCAATTCCAAGGAGAGCCGTAGGTCACAGCTTCACAAGAAAAATGCAAGAGTACCCTTCCACATGACGGGAAAGGAGAAGAGTCGCTTCCTGGTTGGGCTATAATAAATTCCAGAAAAAATTTAATTAAATAAAATCATATGTCACGAGTAAAGAAAGGGGTAAATGCTCTCAAAACAAGAAAGAATATTTTAAGGCAAGTAAAAGGCTATCGTTTTCGCCGATCAAAGACCGAGCGTGCAGCTTATGAAGCTATTTCTCATGCCGGAACTTACGCCTTTGCCCACCGAAGAGATAAGAAGGGTGACTATCGCCGACTATGGAATGTACGCATCAATGCCGCTCTCCGAGCAATCAACCCAGAGAATTCCTACAGCAAGTTCATGGGTGCTATCAAGAAAGCCGGCATCGCCCTCGACCGCAAAGCTCTAGCAACACTAGCAGATGAAAATCCTGAATCTTTCAAGAAGATTGTGGAGAAGGTGAAATAGTTTTAATCCTTTTACCTATTTCTTTCTCAAGAAAAACACCCCGACCACCGCCCCTAGCGTATCATTAAACAAATCCTTTATCGCGTCTCTATAATGAGCTGGTGTTCCTACTGGCGCTCCAGTTATGTCATAGTAAGCCTCGAAAAGTTCCCAGGCAAGACCTATCAAAAAGACAATTAGGACAACCTTCCAGAAAGACACTTTGGTATTTTTAAAAAAGGTAAGGAAGAACCAATGAACCGAGACCGCTATGCCCACTCCCCCCAGAATATGCATCATGATGTCATAGCCAGGATAGCGGACATAGAGAGAATATGCGCTGGCAATAAAATGAAGAGTTGCTAAAAGGCTTACGAGGATCAATGCTGGGATATATGTTTTGTTCATGTTTTTTTATTTTCTGTCTTTTGCGTCTACTATTATAACAAAAATGCCTAGCAAAATATATCTTGCTAGACATCCTCATTAGGTTACTGAAGTATCATAACCTAGGTATTAGCTAGGTGGGATAACTATGCACGCGCCAAGGCGCGGAACACCTCGAAATCCCAAAATATAATTTATAGGGTTAATACTTCAATAACCTGTCTTAATTATAATCCCTTATTCCATTCCGTCTATATTGACATCATACAAAATTCCTTCTTGAACATGGCGATACTTTATAATCTCATTTTGCGAGAACCAATGACCGATTTCATTCTCTGCTTCTGTGACAGAACCAGAGGCATGGACGAGATTTCTTATGGACCTTTTATCATCATCAGCCATTTTATACGAATCGAGCATGAAATCTCCCCTGATAGTCCCCACATCTGACATAAGTGGCTCCGTAATACCAGTTAGTTTTCTAACTATAGCTACAGCGTGAGCACCTTCCCAGATCATTGCAATGACTGGTCCGCTGGTGTAATACATTTTTAATTTATCCAAAATAAATCTTGAGACCTTAAGAGGATCATTCATTGGATGTTGTATACCCTTGTCTTTATAGGCTTTGATATTCTTCTCACCAGTCTTGATCATCCATTCCGGATCAAGATTGTAAAATTTTTCAATAAAATCCTTAGTTGGTACGATCATCTTCATTGCTACCAGCTTCAATCCTATCCTTTCATAACGACTCATGATCTCGCCTATCAGGCTTCTCTGTATTCCATCCGGCTTTATGAGAGCCAAAGTCCTTTCATTTCTTGGGTGATTGTTCATGTTTGTATTATAGCAAAGTTAGTATAACCGCGTCTCCTTTCGTAATAAGGACCGTATGTTCAAAATGCGCGCTTGGCTTGCCGTCTTTTGTCCTATAAGTGTAACCATCTTCTTTATCAAGCACCACATGATGCGTTCCCATATTGAACATCGGCTCTATGGCAATGACCATACCAGGCTTCAATGCCTCTCCCTTGCCCTTCTCGCCATAGTTTGGTACGTAAGGCTCTTCGTGGACATCGTAGCCTACGCCATGACCCGCCAAGTCTTCCACCACTCCGTAGCCTTTGGAAATTCCCGCAAGTTCGATCGCAGAGCTTATATCCCCTACTTTTTTCCCTCCTTTCGCTGCTTTTATTCCTGCCATCAAGGCCGCTTTGGTACCCTCGAGTAGATCCTGCTTTTCCTGAGAAATTTTTCCCACTGGCACGGTAACTGCCATGTCGGTTATCAGATCCTTATGAGTCAAGGCAAAGTCTAGGCTGACAATATCACCCTCCTGCAATACTCGCGGATTCTCATTTGGTATTCCATGCACCACCTCGTCATTTATGGAGATGCATATGGCCGCCGGATATGGACGAATAGCGCCAAAAGGCTTGAAGTTTAGTATCGATGCCTTATCCCCTTTTTCTTCTATCAGTCTACGCGCAGCTTCATCCAGCTCTGATGTGTTTAGTCCTGGACGCACCATAGCAATTAGGCTGTTCATTATTTCCGCATGTCTTTTGCCTCCTTCACGCAGTTTTTTTATATCTTCTTTCGTTTTGATTCTTATCATATTGCCGTTATATTTTTATGGCTTTTTGTATATCTTCCCACACGTTTTCCACCGACTGCTCACCTTTTATATCATGAAAGTTATAAAGAGGATTGTCGCGATAAAAGTCTATAGCTGGCATAACATCTCTTTCAAACCACGAGAGACGCTCCTCGATACTCTCCCTATTATCATCCATGCGCTTGCGTGCCAGAAGACGCTTAATGGACTCTTCCTTGCTTACATCAATGTAAATAACTTGCGCCCTTTTTAATTTATAGAAATCAAAAATAGAATCCAGGACTCCAGCTTCATGCCTCCTCCTTGGTGTACCGTCGAAAATGAGATGTTCATTTGTTGTGTACCTGTTGACAAGGAGATTTACCCAAGTATAGACAGCGATAAATTCCGGTTGGAGTCCGCCAGTGTCATAAAGAGCTTTTGAAGCCTTCTGGGTGAAGCTCTGGCCTTTGATAAATTCCCTCAATTCCAATCCAGTCTGAATGTACAAAATTTCCTTTGTCGGGTCTATTTTCTTGAGATAATCTTGAAGAAGCTTGGTCTGTGTGCCCTTGCCACAGCCTGATCGGCCGATGAAGATGAACGTTTGAGGGGTCATGTGCCCATTATATACTTTATGTTCTAGTTTGAAAACAGCGAATCCATAAAGTCCCCAATCGCATAAAATACTAAAGCTAATGAGCTTTTTCTACTTCCCTGACTTACCCCTGATCCTGACGGAGATGGGGATGAAGAGGAAGAACTCGATGGAGAGGATGATGGTGAAGCTGATGTAGATGGTGAAGTAGACACTGATGGACTAACAGAAACCGAAGCGCTGGCAGATGGAAGGGCGGAAGGTGATATCGAAACACTAGCAGAAGCCGATGGGCTAGGTGAAGCGCTTACAGACGGTGAGGTGGAGGGACTAGTACTAGGTGAAGAACTTACTGAAGGTGAGGCGCTTGCAGAGGGCGAAACACTAGCGGATGGAGATGGACTTGGAGAGAATATAGGAGTTGGTGATGGCGTTGGCGTAGGTTCAGCAATAATAGTCACAGTAGTCGAGGCAAAGTAGGTGTTATTGATGCGAGCTCGGAAATAGTATATGCCAGTTCCACCATTCCATGTGTACGATGCGTTATATGAAGATCCTACAGGTATCGCTGGCAGAGATACCGGCGCCCAATCGTAGAAATTATTGTTGTTGGTGGAGAATTGGAAGTATATGTTTGAAGTTGGTGAAGGAGCATTGCCGACATTGGTGATTGTCGAATTGATAGTCATAGTGCCTGCATATATCTGACCTTGGATGCCCGTGGATTTGCCGGTGATAGATGGAGCAGAAGCGAGCAGGTTAGGCACTCCAGGAGTTGAGGATGGTGAGGG
>CALQZK010000007.1 GCA_943349555.1 Candidatus Nomurabacteria bacterium | reverse complement strand
GTCAAAAACTGTCGTAAAAACTCCCGGAGCCGCTTACAATCCTCTCTTTATCTATGGTAATACAGGTCATGGCAAGACACATCTCATCCAAGCGATAGGGAACCACATTAAAGCGGATCACCCACAGAAAAAAGTCTTCTATCTGACCTCGGAAAAGTTTGGTTCAGAATACTTCAATGCTCTCCAGAGCAATAAAGCCCAACAATTCAAGGAAAAATATAGGAAGTACGATGTCATCATCATGGACGATGTTCAGTTCTTTTCTGGCAAAGATAAATTTCAGGAGGAATTCTTTCATCTCTTCAATACTTTCCACGAGAGCGGTCGCCAACTAGTCTTCTCTTGCGATAAGCATCCGAACTTTATTCCAGGGCTGGAAGACCGCATCAAGTCCCGGTTCAATGCCGGTATGATTATAGAGCTTCCCGCACCAGATCAAGAGTCCAGAGTGGCAATTCTGAAGGCCAAGAGCCTAATCAGCAATATTATTCTAGAAGAAGGTATATTGGAATTCCTGGCTTCTAGCATTGAGACCAATGTCCGCGAGTTGGAAGGGGTAGTTAACGCTATTGTCTGCCAAACTCAGCTCAAGAATCGACCTTTGTCACTACTTGAAATAAAAAATTTGGTTAAAAATAGCACAAAACCTAAGAAGAATATTTCCATCAAAGATGTTATTAAGATTGTTTCCGAATTTTACAATGTTGATGAAGAGAGTATATATGATAAAACTCGCAAGAAAGAGGTGGTCAAACCTCGCCAAGTCATCATGTATATTCTGCGAGAAGACCTGAGTGTTTCCTTTCCCTCAATCGGGGAAAAAATGGGAGGAAGGGATCACACGACGGTCATCCACTCCTATGAAAAGGTGAGGGGGGAGATAAAAACAAATCCAATTTTAATGGAGGAGATCTCCCAGATCCGTGGAATGCTGTAGAAAAGTCTGTGGAAAACTGGAGATAAGTTGTGGAATAACTGTAGAAAAAACCGCCGATGGTGTAGATAACTTTTAAGAAGAAATGGAGAAAAATTATTTTTAAAAAGTGGTCAGAAGTTATAAAAACGTTATCAACAGTAGTGAGTTAGAAAATATGTTGAAAAATAAGGCTAGAAAAAGTTATCACCATATCCACAGGACTAATAATAATAATAAGTATTAATATAAATAATAATAAAGATATGAGAATAGAATGTGCACAAGAAAAATTAAGAGAGGCTGTTGGACTAGCGGAGAGAATTTCCGGTAAGCATATGACACTGCCGGTCTTGTCGTGTCTTCTTCTCGAAGCAACGAAAGATAATCATCTAGTTATCAAAGCAACCAATCTTGATCTTGGTATAGAAATAATTATTCCTGCGAAAGTGGAGGAGCCTGGTGTTGCCGCGATTCCCGGTTCGACCCTAGCTTCTTTCGTCGGGGGGATTTCTGATGGAGAAAAAGGTGTGAAGATCACTCTTCAGCAGGGTAATGTAAAAATAAATACAGCAAAAAGTTCTGGGGTTATTAAAACTTTACCTCATGATGACTTCCCAAGTATTCCTCGTGCGGATTCTGGTAATAGTTTTTCTTTAAATGCACCTGATTTTGTTAAGGGGTTGAAATCTGTCTGGTACAGCTCATCTATTTCCAGCATCAAGCCGGAACTTTCCAGTGTCTATGTTTACTGCGAAGAGGAATTTGTGGTTTTTGTGGCGACAGACTCATTCCGACTGGCAGAAAAAAGGGTAAAGATAAAGAAAAATAAAGATTTCGGCACCATACTCATTCCACATAAGAATATTCCGGAAATTCTGCGTGTCTTGGAAAATATAAATGGCGAAGTGAATGTGGAATTGGATAAAAATCAGATTTCTTTCAATTATAATGGAGTTTACTTGGTGTCGAGAGTGATCGACGGGGTTTTCCCTGACTACAAGCAGATCATACCCAAGCAGGGAGTCACCGAAGCAATTCTCTTGAAGCAGGATTTGATGAATGCCCTCAAGCTCTCAAATATTTTCTCCGATAAATTCAACCAGATCAATATAAAAGTGGCACCAGACTCCAAAAAATGCGAAATAAAGACAAAAAACAATGACATTGGAGAAAACCTCACAGCACTAGATGCCGTCGTCACTGGCGAGGCTGTGGACATAAATTTCAATTACAAATATATCATCGACTGCTTCCAATCCGTTGATTCTGACAGCGTTGCCCTGACTTTTAACGGCATGCATCGTCCGCTTATCATTACTCCTGTTTCGGATAATACCTTCCGCTACATAGTGATGCCTATGAATAGATAACAAATGCAAAGCAGTATGAAAAGCCTGGCAGGATTTTTTAATAAATTTCAAGGTAAAGTGGCCTTGCAGATACAGGCTTACGATTTGATCATTGAAATTATAAAAAAACATGCCAAAGTTGGTTTGGAAATGAAAGATATAAAAATATCGGCAGGGGAATTGATTTTAAAAACTTCCTCTATGATAAAAAATGAAATTTATATAAAAAAAACTTTAATTTTAAAAGAAATTAAGCAGAAAGTCCGTGGAATAAATATAAACGATATACGCTAGCAATGCTCAGTCAACAATAACCACATCAACAGAGACTTCTTTTTTGTTAAATATATTATCGTAGACTACTACTTTAATTATATTTTTTCCTTGGATCACACCGACCTCCTGTGGAATGAAGCTTAAAACTTTAGGATTAGTTTCATTTGTGGAAATATATCGGTCATTTAAATAAAGCTCTGATTTCTTTATCGGATTAACTCCTGTAATGGCTAGGGCAATGTCCACTCTTGATTTCGAACTTACGATGGCATTTGGAAAGGGAGATGAAATGGCGACATTCAAAGAACTGGAGGAAGTATGCACATTATCTCTGTCAGTTGGGATAGTAAATGATACAGCTTCAATAAAATCTGGATTGCCCATCTTCCAGTTATTAAACCAGTTTCTCACTCCATATTCCCAATATTCGTATTGGGAATCAGTAGATGGATTGGTCGGTATTGATCCATTTAAATCATCTTTATCTACCCAATGCAAGATGGAATGGACCCCATTCAACACAACTTCCTTCTGTGTCTCTATCGGAGTGAATTCTGTTGCAACTTTTCCAGAGATCGTATCTATCCTGTAAGAAAATCCTCCTTTCCATATTCCGCGCAGACTCGGTTTGATATCTGGTGAATCCTGCTCAGGCTTTTTGAAGTATTCTTTTGGAATGTATTCATTTATCTCCGACATGAAGGCTCCCCAGAGAGGGGAAATAATGAGACCTGCAACTTTTTTACCCATGGAAGTGTTGTCATTTTTTCCTGCCCAAGCGCCGACAACAATGTTTGGTGTGTATCCTTCTATCCATACATCACGGAAGTCGTTGGTAGTACCAGTCTTGATAGCGACCGGCTTGCCCCCCAGAGCTTCGCCAATGGGAATGAGACTGTTCATGCGAACTTTGGTATCGGACAAAATATCCGAGATCTGACGGGCAGCCTGGGGTGTTATGACCTGGTTCGGAGAATCCTTTGCCTCCTCCAAAATATTTCCCTTGCTATCCTCAACTTTCAATATTGATCTGTAGGGATTCCTGATACCGTCATTGGCAAAGACTCCATAAGCACTTGTAAGTTCCAGTAGAGACACTTCACCACCTCCAAGGACAAGAGTCAGACCGTATCTATCTGGAGTTGTCAGGCTAGTGATGCCCATAGCACGCGCTGTTGCCAAAGATTCTTTTATACCCGACAAGTATAAAGCTTTTACCGCCGGGATGTTGCGGGAATGAGCCAGAGCTTGGCGTATAGTCAGCGGACCTTCCCACAATCCATCATATTCTACTGGAGAATAGCAGGTTTTGGGATCGATGGTGGGAGTTTTCGGTTTTCCCTCCACTGTGCATTGCGTGGAGAATTCTGTTGGGACATCAAAAAGGACAGTCTCTGGAGTATAGCCTTTCATGAAAGCTGTTGCGTACACGAAAGGCTTGAATGTAGAACCAGGCTGGCGGTAAGCAGTGGCTACATTGAAATTCCCCTCTATTTTTTCATCGAAATAATTTCTAGAGCCGACCATTGCCAGTATATCTCCATTTTTTGGATTGATAGCGACCATAGCCGTATTGCTGGCATTAAATTCCGTTGCAAGAGTCGGAGCAAATCTCGTCACGACCTTCTCGGCTTTTTCCTGCATTCTATAGTCCAGGGTTGTCGTCACCCTCAGACCTTCCTCGTCCACAGCGTCCTGACCATACTTTTTAATCAAATAATCCCTGACATAAATAGAAAAATGAGGAGCACGGAAGCCGGAAATATTTTTCTCCAAGAATTTTACATTTTCTTTGAGCGCTGTCTCATACTCTTCACTATTTATATACCCCTGCTCTTTCATTTTACCCAATACCATCTTCTGCCTTACATCAAGCCTATCCTTGTTTTTGCCATAAGGGGAGTAGAAAGTCGGAGCTTGCGGGACAGAAGCCAAGTAGGCCGCTTCTGCCAAGGTCACATCTTTTGCTGACTTGCCGAAGAAAGTCTTGCTTGCCATCTCAATTCCATAAATATTTCCTCCATATGGGCTCTCATTTAAATATGTCTCAAAAATTTGCTCTTTCGACAAAACCTTCTCTATCTTTATAGCCAAGATCCACTCCTTTAGCTTTCTGGTAATGGTCTTGTCTTTGGTTAATACAGAATTTTTTATGACCTGCTGGGTGATGGTCGAACCACCTTGTGCGCTTTCCCCCTGCAAAATGTTGGCGATGACGGCTCTGATAATGGAAGTTGGCTGGATGCCATGATGTTGATAAAAGTCCGTGTCTTCCACGGAAATAGTAGCGTCTTTTATATCCTGGGAAATATCGGCGAAGGCGATGACCTTTCTTTTCGTATCCCCATGGATGTCATAGAGTAGAATTTCTCCTGTACGGTCGAATATCTGTGTGGATTGAGCCACTTTGCGAGTTTGAAAAGCCGTCAAGTCTGGAATTTGAAGGGTAGAGAACCAAATGACCGTTATTCCTGTGATAACTAGAAAGAGCGAGACTGTGGAGAGCATAAGGGCTTTGAGGTGTTTGACCCACCATTTCTTATGGCGAGAACGATGTGACGACATGGTAAAATTGTACCATACATGTTAGATTATGTGCATGTTTGGAATAAAAAAGACGGCTATAGTGACGGATGAGAAGAAGATAGATGACGTGCTCTCGCGCGGGGTTGAAGAAGTTATAGAAAGAGAGAGGCTGAAGACTAAATTGAAAAGCGGAAAACAGCTCCGTATTAAATTAGGGATTGATCCTACAAGTCCTAATATTCATCTTGGTCGTGCTATCCCACTTCTTAAACTTCGTGACTTTCAGGAACTTGGACATAAAATAGTTTTAATAATAGGAGACTTCACTGCAGTAATTGGCGATACTTCTGATAAAGATAGCGAAAGGCCAATGCTTACTGAAGAACAAGTGAAAAAGAATATGAAAGACTATATTGATCAAGCAGGCAAGGTCATCGACATTAATAAATGCGAAACTCATCATAATAACGACTGGCTTGGAAAATTGAGCTATAAAGAAATATGTCAGCAAGCCGATGCCTTTTCCTTGAGCGATTTTATTGCAAGAGAGAATATAAAGAGACGTTTGGATGGAGGAAAAAGAATCTCACTTCGTGAATTGATGTACCCTTTGATGCAGGGGTATGATTCGGTTGCTATAAAAGCAGATGTGGAGATTGGAGGGACCGACCAGAGGTTCAATCTTTTAGCTGGTAGGGAATTGCAAAGGCATTACAAACAGGAACCTCAGGACATCATCACAAATCCTCTCATTGATGGCTTGGACGGCAGGAAAATGAGTTCTAGTTGGGGAAATACTATTAATCTGCTGGATTCTGCTACTGATGTATATGGAAAAACCATGTCTTTGCGCGATGATCTCGTTATTAAATATTTTACTCTTGTTACACGTGTCAGTTCAGACGCGATTGCACAATACAAAACAGCACTAGATTCTGGGACAAATCCAAAAGAGATAAAAATGAAACTTGCATATGAAATTGTAAAATTGTATTTTTCTGAAGATGAAGCAAAGAAAGCAGAAGAAGCTTTCGAAAACACATTCAAAAAGGGGGAAGTTCCGGAAGATATTATGGAAATCACCGCCCAGCATGGCTCCAGCATCCGCAACCTTCTAGTCCAGTCAAAATTAATCTCATCAAATAGCGATTGGCGCCGTCTAGTAGAAGGAAACGGTGTTTCTGTAGTTGGGACTGAAGAAATAATTACGGATCAATCTATAAAAGTAGAAAAAGATGTCGTTTTGAGAATTGGGAAGAAGAGGTTTGTGAAAATCAGTATTAAATAGCTACTCCTCCCACTTATCCTTGAAAGGGTCCACCTCTTCATCATCCAGAACTGCCTCATCTTCCTCTTCAGCCTCGATTTCCTCTCCAGGAATTAATTCTGGATCTACAACTTTGTCTTCAATATCAATCTCTATGATCTTCTCTAAATCATCAGCAGGCTTTGCCTCTCGGCTTCCAGTTTTTTTCTCCAATTCTTTTGTTTTTGGCATGCTAGTTTATTCTTTGGTTATGCGTTTATTCTTTTATTTCATAGTTGTAACAAAATCTTTATTTTTTTGCAAATACTCAATTCTGTGGAAAACTTTTTGCCATTGCAGAACCCTCATGCGCAAGGCAGGTCAATGCCACAGCTATAGCATCATATTCATCATCCTGGGATTTTTTGGCGGGCAATTTGACTAGAAGGGGAATCATTTTCATGACTTGAACCTTATCACTTCCGCCATGCCCAGTCACCGCTACTTTTATCTGTAGAGGAGTGTATTCGTAGACAGAAAGACCTGATTTTATGGCTTCATACATGATTACACCTCTAGCTTCACTTACCCGCATCGCAGTTTTTTGATTTTTTGTGATAAAAAGGGATTCTATAGCTAGGGCATGTGGGGAGTGGGTCTTTATAATTGCCGATATTTTCTCCCCCACCTGTCCTAAGCGAATATAAAAAGAATCTTTAGAAAAAGTTTGAAAACACTCTGAATAAATCAAAACCTCTTTATTCTTTCCAGATTTTTCTACAATGGCTATGCCGACTCTATCATATCCTGGGTCTATGCCGAGAATCCTCATGGCTATTCGGCATTAGTGAAAACATTTTGCACTTCTTCATTTTCCTCAAGCTCTTCCACCAATGCTCCAAGCGTCGTGATGTCGCTGTCCTCGAGTGGCATAGTAGTATTCGCCGTCCAGCCTTCATGTGACTTGGCAAATGCCCACGCAGCACTACCGACAGCAGCAAGTTCAGATCCATGATTCGCTAGAATATGCTTTATTTCCTGCGCGGCTTTATTGCGATTGTCAGTCAAGACTTCTATGAGGATGGCAACTCCGCCTGGACCATAAGATTCATAAAGGATATTTTCCATTGCGGCACTGTTATCTGTCGTGGCTTTCTTGATGGCGCGGTCTATTGTGTCGTTCGGCATATTTTCTTTCTTGGCTTTTTCTATGGCCAAGGCAAGGCCAGGGGACTTGAGATTCCCGCCAGCTTTCTTGGCTTCTACAGTAATGAAGCGCACAAGCTTGCCGAAAATCTTGCTCTTCTGCCCATCATTCTTCGCTTTCTGGTGCTTTATTTTTGAAAATTTATTGTGACCGGACATGTTTTTATTATTGTTTAATTTCTAAATGAGCATAAGCCTTCTCCGTCGGTGCTCGACCGCGCGGGGTTCTCTCAAGCAATCCTAGTTGAATAAGATATGGCTCATAAACCTCCTCTATCGTCTCCTGTTCTTCCGACAAGGCAGCGGCAATGGTGTTCAATCCCACTGGTCGACCCCCGAATTTATTTATCATTGTTTTCAATATATCCCTATCGGCATTGTTAAGGCCAAGGTGATCTACACCTAGCATAGACAAAGCCTTGTCTACAATCTCTTTTGAAAGGGAAGCCTTATTGATCTGCGCATAGTCTCTACAGCGCTTGAGGAAATAGTTGGCGGTACGTGGAGTGAACCGGCTTCTCTCGGCTATGGCCTTCACGGCGTCTTTATGAATCTCAATATCCAGAATTTTCGCTGACCTCTTTATAATTTCTGCTATTTCATCCTCGGTATAGAATTCCAATTTGAATACTCCTCCGGAAAAGCGGGATCGCAGAGGCGAGGAGATCATGGCAATGCGGGTTGTTGCCGCGATGAGGGTGAAAGAGGGGAGTTCCAGCTGTATAGTTCTCGCCGAAGGGCCTTTTCCTATGATTATATCCAGCATTCCGGACTCCATAGCAGGGTAGAGGATTTCTTCAATGGCTTTATTCAAGCGGTGGATTTCATCAATGAAAAGAATGTCGCCATGAGAAAGATTGGTCAGGATAGATGCTAGATCACCGACTTTTATGATTGCTGGACCGGACGTAACCTTCATCTGAGTTCCAGTTTCCTTGGCGATGAGGTGCGCAAGGGTGGTTTTCCCTAAGCCAGGCGGTCCATAGAACAAAATATGCTCCGGAGGATGATTCCTTTCCTTTGCCGCGGTTAAAAGGATATGCAAATTATCCTTTATATTCTTCTGTCCGACGTACTCGGCCCACTTTACTGGACGTAAAGTTTGGTCTAGGTAGCCGGTCTCGCTGTTCTTATCTTTTGTTTTTATCGTTTCTTCTATTGACATAATAAGTAAAGTATGCTAAGCTACTGGCAGTGTGTGATTTCGCTTTTTAATAACAGAAATTTTGCATCAGGTTCATAAATTTCTAAGCAATATAGGCGTTTAACGACGCATATCTGACATAGTGTTGGGGACGCTCTGGTTGGCCGCCTTGTGCGCGCCGTACTGGGATTATCCCTGGAACTATGTTTAACTTTTGGTGATCGCATTGAAAGTATTGCTTAGAAATTTTTGTACCCGATCTGTATCCAATACTACTCCTCTTTATTTAAATTTCAATTGACAACCTTTACAGCGAGTGCTGTGGAGGTAATTTTACTCCGTGTTCCTTCAACCTTTCCGCATTCGCTCTCTGTGCCTCGGTAAGTTGTAGGTGATCTTTCTTCTGTTTCATCTCAATCTTATCTATTTCCGGCTTTAATCTCCTTGCTTTATCCTCATTTTGTCGGATTTTTTCCTCATGTGATATTATTGCTGCTTTTTGCTTTTTAATCTCTTCGCGCAGGGTAGCAGCTTCATCCTCCAAGCGCTTTTTCTCTGTCTTTTTGTCATCTAAAGACTTCGAATCAACTCCCATCTCCTGTGTAAGTTTTCTGAAAGCTATTTCGAAATTATTTGAAGCATCCATATTTTATTTATTCTTTATTCCTCTATCGCTATTACCCTCTCCAGCTCATCCAGAGAAGTTATTCCTTTTAATACCTTTATTATACCATCCTGCGTCATGGTCAATATACCTTGAGAAGAGGCAGCTTTCGCTATTTCCTCCTCGCTAGAATTGTATTCGATTACTTTATTGACCTCATCATTTAATTTCATTCCTTCGTATATTCCTATTCTTCCTTTATATCCTGTCTGATTACATTTATCACATCCTCCTGCGGTGAAGACTTGGGCTGGCAGAGTCGGAATCTCTGCCTGCAATTCTCCTTTGTCGACAATGCTTCCCAAAATCATATCTATTTTTCTTTTTACTTCGCCTTCTATCGACACAGCTTTTTTACAAGCGGGGCAAAGGCGACGTATGAGGCGCTGGGCAAGAGCGATATTGATGGAGGAACTCATGATCTTCGGATTTATACCAAGGTCTATGAGCCGGGGGAATGAGCCTGCAGCACTATTTGTATGCAGAGTAGAGAAGACAAGGTGTCCAGTCAGGGAAGAGTTGATAGCGATGGCTGCGGTCTCCCCATCTCGGATCTCACCGACCATAATAATGTCTGGATCTTGGCGCAGAGCCGAGCGAAGGCCTTCCAAGAATGTATATCCCTTATCATTGACTTGCGTTTGGACAATGCCAGGCAAATGGTATTCGATCGGATCTTCAATTGTAATGATTTTAACGCCAGGATTATGAACTTTCTTAAGGAAAGCATAGAGAGTCGTGGTCTTTCCTGAACCTGTTGGACCTGTGGTTAATAGCATACCGTTTGGCTTGGTGATTTCTCGCTCCAGTACAGCCAAAAGTTTTTTGGGAATTCCCAATTCTTCCATGGGAATGGCTATGGTCTTGGGATTGAGGAGGCGCATGACGATGGATTCATTGTAAGCTCCAGGCAGTACCGAGGTTCTTATTTCTATGTCATCAGTTCCTATATGCACGCTGAATCTGCCATCCTGGGCTTCTTTTTTTAAATTTAATTTTAGACCAGAGAGGAGTTTGATGCGCGATAGCAGAAGGTTGTACGTGTCTTTGTCGAAATTCAAAGCGTTTACGAGGACGCCGTCCAAGCGGTATCTCAAGCGTATGTATTCTTCCTCTGGTTCAATATGTATATCGGAAGCCTCGGTGGCCATAGCTCCGGCGATGATGGTTTCCAGAATACGCGAAACCCTATAGCTTTTTTTCATAGCTAGGGTTTCTTCCAAGATTGCTATTATGGCAGGCAAACCCTTTGCCTTCGAGACTATTTCTGCAATCTGCTCGCTCGAAACTTCCAGGAATCCTGCTCTTGTCTCGTAAGCGAAAGAAAGATCTTTGTAAGCCAGCCAAGCTTTCTCCAAACTTGCTGTCGAGGCAATGGAAAGGATCGGCTCGTATCCTTTTTTCTTTATATCCGCGATAATCTCCGACACTTTTTCTCCTTCAGGATTTCTGACGGCGACTTTCACTTTCTTATCTATGAGAGCATAACCGGCAATTTTATTTTCCCTAGAAATTTTTTCATCTATCAATCGTAGGGCATCAGTGTTAATGGATACGACAGTCAAGTCAACGTATTCGATTCCGTATTTCGCAGAGAGTAGTTGGACTAACTCTTCCTCCTCACGCTTGAGGAGGTCTGCTACCTTGCGGTTCTGCTTGTCTTCATTAAACTGTATCATGTGATATATTATAGCGCATGTTCGGGAATTGAAATACGTAAGCCAAAGTAGCTCAGTTGGCAGAGCATCGCTTTCGTAAAGCGAGGGTCCCCGGTTCGATCCCGGGCTTTGGCTCAACGGCGAATTAGAATAATATTTTCCTTATCTGCAAAAACGGTTTCCCACTCCGGATCCTTTGTCTTTTCTATAAGAAACTTCTGCGCCCAAGGGGTGTAGTCTCTATGGTAAAAGAAAATTGAATTAAAATGGTATTTTTCATCCAGCTTTTTAAATAATTCCGGATTTTCCAGGCTAGCTACATAAGTACTTTGAGAAAAGTCAGATGAATAGGCTTCTGGGCGATTATCATAGAAGACCTTCTCCTGCGGATATAGGTGGTATATGAGGTATCCGCCAATATCATAATTATTAAATACCGGACCTTTCAATGAATGTGATTTGAAAAATTCCGCAGCATTATTGACTCCAGGCCTTAAACCGAGACCAAAATCATTTTTGTGTAGATTTATTATACTAATTGTAAAGAAAAGGCCAATTAAGCCTAGGATTACCAGTACAGTTTTTTCCAAAATAGATTTATTGAAATAAATTACTCCGGCTGGAATAGCAAAATAGCCGAAAAGAGGGAAGTTGCGTATGGCCATGTAGGACATAACGCCGAAGACGACCGCAAAAGTTGCTTGTGGAATATTTATTTTTCTTCTGAAAGATAAAATCAGGGAAAGTGCCGTAATGACTGAAAGTATTTTAAAAGAAATAAACGCTACCTTATTTCCCACCCCCAGATTTTCTAGAAAGGGAATTGACTGATTTTCTACCACCCTATATCCATAATTATTAAATATAGTAAACGGAACCAAAGCACCTTGCAGGCCAGAAGGATTGATGAGTGTTGCGAGGATAATGAGCGACATAGAAATAGAAAAATGCTTGATGGGCAATTTCATGAAATACATTCCAGTAATAAATATGCCGAAAATGAAACCACTATGCAGATTAACCCAAATAATTTCAAGAATTGGCAAGATATACAGCCACTTTATAGAAATTTGCTTGCTCGAGACTTTTTCACAAATGTAAAAAAAGAAGGCGCAATAGAAGTAAGTAAAAACTTCAGGACGAACCTCGGCGCGGGAGGCTATTACTGGGATAGCTAACAGGATGAATGGAATAGTTCTTTCTATGCCGACCTTTTGCGCAGTGATTTTGACAAAGATACCAAGAGATACTAGCGAAAGTAGAATATACATTATAGATAGTCCAGTAAAACCTGCTGCCTTTTCAACTACATAAAACACCACCCCACTTAGCCAGTGGTGATTTATAAAAGGAAAATCTGTTTCGGTGTACGAATAGAAGTTTGTCTGCAGTATTGCCGATCTTGCCTCTGCACCTCCATTTAACACTATCTCACCATTCTTAATATGCCTTCCCAAGTCGGCAGTAGGAAGATCGATCTTTACAGCTAAGGAAAGGGCGAATAGGAGAAAAACAATGGCTATGGCAGTGCGTTTTAAGATATTGTAATTGAGATTAAAAATTTCCATTTGCTTAATTATATAGTATATTGACAATATGGATGAACCACGAAAAAAAATAGCAGAAATAGAAATGCTAATGCAGGACGGTGAATTTTGGGCGGATAAGCAGAAGGCTCAAGCGATGGTCAAAGAACTCAATGATCTAAAAGAAGAAATAGCCAGTGGAGGAAAGGGTGGAAAGTATGATAAAGGAGATGCCGTCATGACCATATTCTCTGGCGCTGGAGGGGATGATTCGGAAGACTTCTCGGCTATCTTATACAGAATGTACAGAAAACTAGCAGAAAACAGAGGCTGGGGAATGCAGCTCCTGCACGTTCATGAGAATGATCACGGAGGCTACAGAAATATAACTTTTGAAATAAATGGAAAAAATGTCTATGGGACTTTGAAAAATGAATCCGGTGTGCACAGACTGGTCCGGATTTCCCCATTCAATGCCAAACAGCTACGCCACACATCTTTCTCCATGGTTGAGGTCATACCTAAATTTGAAAAAACCCACGGCGCTGATATTGAGCTTCCGGATAAAGAGATAGAAATATCTATCGCCAAGTCCGGCGGGCCAGGAGGACAGAATGTGAATAAGAGGGAAACGGCAGTGCGCATCGTCCATATTCCGACCAAGCTCTCGGTGCACGTCACTTCCGAGCGATCGCAAGCGCAGAATAAGGAAAAAGCGCTGGACATCCTCCGTGGAAAAATCTTTAAAATGAGAGAGGAAGAAAGGGTGGCAAAAGAGAAAGGTATGTATATCAGCAAAACCACGTCTATAGATTGGGGCAACCAGATCCGCTCCTATGTCATGCATCCGTATAAGATGGTCAAGGATCATAGGACAAATGTAGAAACAAGCCAAGTAGATAAGGTTCTTGAAGGAGATCTGGATGAATTTCTAGAGGCTGAACAGAAAATTTAGAAAGTGTCCGGTGAGGAAGCCTAATTATGATACAATATGCCCATGATCTATTTCGATAAAGTCACCAGGGTCTATCCAGACGAATCAATCGCTCTTGATTCTGTTAGTTTTACCGTAGAACCGAAGGAATTCGTAACAATAGTGGGGCATTCTGGAGCAGGGAAGACCACGCTCATGAAAATGCTCATAGCAGAAGATCGCCCTACGCAAGGTTCAATTTTTTTTGAATCAAAAAATATCCATAAATTAAAGAAGAAGGAGATGAATAAACTACGCAGACGTATCGGTACAGTTTTCCAGGACTTTCGCCTTATACGCGACAAGACCGCTTATGAAAATATAGCCTTTGCCATGGAAGCTTCCGGCAAGACGGATAAGGAGATAGCTTCAGATGTGCCTTACGTCCTTGACCTTGTGAATTTGGGGGATAAGATGTGGAATTTCCCACATCAGATGTCCGGAGGAGAGAAGCAGAGAGTGGCCATCGCGCGCGCCATCGTCAACCAGCCGGATATCATCATTGCCGATGAGCCCACAGGGAATCTTGATCCTATAAACATCATTGAGATTGTGAAAATTATAAAGAAAATAAATGAAATGGGCACAACTGTCCTCCTCACTACTCATAACAAGGAAGTGGTTGATAGGGTGGGTGGGCGAGTTCTGACGATGGAAAAAGGCAAAATTATCAGAGATGACAAGGCTGGAAAATACATTTTATAAATAGAAAAGTTATGATCATCACATATTTCAAAAGAATCATCCGTACAGGTTTCATAAATTTCTGGAGAAACGGTTTCCTGTCTTTCGCCGCTCTCATTGTCTTAACTCTCTCGCTCTCATCTTTCGGTGTGCTCATCTTCGGCAGTGCTTTCGGCAGGACGCTCATAGAAGAAGTAAAAAACAAAGTTGATATAAATGTCTACTTTACTCTGAATGCACCAGAGACATCAATTTTGGAATTAAAGAAGACAATAGAAAATCTGCCCGAAGTCGAAAAAGTAGAATATGTCTCCCGCGAACAGGCACTAACTAGCTTCAAGAACAAATGGAAGGATAATACTCTCATTCTCCAGGGTCTGAATGAAGTAGGTAGCAATCCTTTCCCTGCGGTTCTGAATATAAAAGCCAAGGAGCCTTCCCAGTATGCTGGAATTGCCAACTATCTAGACGGCAAAGATTCTCTTTCCAAAGACGGAACAGCAATGGTCGATAAGGTTAATTACAATCAAAATAAATTGGTCATAGACAGGCTTGGACGAATTATTCCCGCTGTGCAGAAGGGAGGATTGATCTTTGCCGCGATTCTTGTGGTTGTTGCTATTATAATTATTTTTAATACTATCCGCCTCATCATCTATAATTCCAAAGATGAAATTTCTGTTATGAAGCTAGTTGGTGCTTCCAACTCCTACATCCGTGGGCCTTTCGTCATGTCTGGGGTAATGTATGGGACAATCTCTGGAATTCTGACGCTAGTCGTTCTTGGAATCTTCGCATTCTACAGCGATTTGGCAATCATCAAATTCGCCGGCGTCCAAGGTACGCAGGACTTCAGCCTGATCGTAAATGTCTTTTCAATATACTTCAAACAGAACTTTGGCGAGATATTCTCTATTATCATGGGTTCAGGCGTGGTTTTAGGAGCAATTTCCAGCTATTTAGCAGTACGCAGATATTTGAATGTGTAAAGTAGACAGCTTATTGTTGTTTGGTAAAATGGGTAGATGAAAAAGAGGAAAAAATCTAATCATAAATACATCTTCGTCGTCGGTGGAGTCATGTCGGGAGTAGGAAAGGGAATTGCCACTTCTGCAATAGGCACACTTCTGCAGGCAAAAGGCTTCAATGTGAATTTGGCAAAAGTAGATCCATATCTTAATGTTGACGCAGGTACTATGAACCCCACCGAGCATGGTGAGGTTTTTGTTTTAAATTCCGGATTGGAGACTGATCAGGACATGGGAAATTATGAGAGGTTTCTGAATAGGGATGTGCTGGTGGAAGACTACATGACTTCCGGAATGGTCTACAAGGGAGTGATAGATAAAGAGCGCAATCTTGGCTATGGAGGAAAATGTGTGGAAGCGGTACCGCATATAAGAGATGAAATAGTCAGAAGATATGAGCATGCGGCAAAGCTGAATAAATCAGAAATTTCTATAATAGAAATTGGTGGAACCGTAGGAGACTATCAGAACATTATGTTCATTGAAGCGGCTAGATATTTAAAAATAAAACATCCTGATGATGTCATTTTCATTATGGTTAGCTATCTGCCGATTCCCTCCAAGCTTGGAGAAATGAAGTCGCGCCCTACCCAGCACGCCGTTCATCAGCTGGCTTCGTATGGGGTACATACAGATATTATTATTGCCCGTTCAGAAAGGTCATTGGACAAAAGAAGAAAAGAAAAGATAGCGATTGCCTGCAATATCCTCGAAGAAAATGTAATTTCTGCACCGGATATAGATAGTGTTTATGATGTGCCTATGAACTTCGAACACGATAGGCTCGGAGAAATTATCTTAAAAAGCTTTAAGCTTGATCCAAGGAAAGGAGAAGGTCTTGGTGAGTGGAAAAAGTTTGCTCAAGGCATCAAGAATCACAATCAAGAAGTGAATATTGCTATTGTTGGGAAATACTTCAACACAGGCGACTTTGTTCTGACAGATGCCTATCTCTCTGTCCTTGAAGCCATTAAGTATTCTTGTCATGCGAATAAGGTGAAGCCGAGAATTCATACAGTAAACTCTCGGGATTTTGAGATAGATAATCCCGATTATTCCACACTAGATAAATATGACGGCATCCTCGTACCTGGAGGTTTCGGCGAGACGGGGATAGAAGGCAAGCTCAATGTCATCCGCTATGCCAGAGAAAATAAGATTCCATATTTCGGTCTTTGCTACGGAATGCAATTAATGACTATAGAATACGCACGAAATGTCCTTGGTCTAGAAGGAGCACATACAGCAGAAATAGATCCAAAATCCCCGCATGTCATCATAGACATCATGTCGGACCAGAAAAAGAAAATTGCGGAAGGAAATTATGGAGGGTCAATGAGGCTAGGACTTTACCCTGCAAAATTAGCAAAAGGTTCTATTGCGGAAAGCGCCTATGGAACAAAGTCTATAAAGGAGCGACATCGTCATCGTTACGAGGTTAATCCAAAGTATATAGAAAGACTGGAAAAAGGAGGGTTGATCTTTTCTGGAAAATCACCAGACGGCACTCTCATGGAAATAGCAGAACTTTCTCGCGACACCCACCCATTTTTCCTTGGAACGCAGTTTCATCCTGAATTTCTCGCAAGGCCACTGTCTCCACATCCGTTGTTTACGGAGTTTATAAGTGTGGCGAAGGGGAGGGAGAAAAAGAATGTCTAGGGATATTGTGGATGTTGTATTATAATCATTACATAATGAAAAAATCTTTGATGATCCTGATGGGACTTATTATCCTGCTGATTGTCACTGCTACATCACTTGTATTTATTGCAAATATCAGAAATTTTGAAGGTGAGTATAATATTAAGGCTCAAGTTTTAAGCGTTATTGATATCAAAAAGAATGCAGATGAAGTCTATAGAAAAGCGAACAATCTTCTCTCTTTGCTGGATGAAGCGTCTAAAGAAGTTGATAACATTCCTCTCATAGTTTTTCCGGTATCGGATAAGAATTTGGTTCCGTTAAAGAATCTCCTGATCGTATACAATTCGGAGAATCCTGAAAGTTTAACTCTCAAGGATTACTATATTGACAACAGGCCAGGCTTCAAATCAGCCAATGTAATAGGCATACGCTATTCTATCCCTGATTCTTGCGCAGACTCTGACTGTCTTGAAAAAACGATTGAGTATATGCACAAAGATGCCTTCAGGCTGGCAGTAAGAAAACCAATTCTTTCCTGGATTAGCTCTCATCCGGAAAAAGAAATAAAACATGTGGTACTTATGCGGGGTATTCCAAGCAAGTTAATCTATTCTTTCATTGAAGATGATGCTTATGGTTCTGTCCAGCACGCTCTTTTCAGGAGTTTCTCAAGTATGGGGGCACAAATTCTCATAACTTCTCTTGATATGGGTTCAGTTGAATCAACCAAGGCATATATCAGTAAAATTCGTGACACCCATAATAAAATGCTTCAGCCGCATCTTGTCATTTCCGCAAAAGACACAGGCAAAGTGGGGGATACGTATTATTTCGAAGATGCACAAGCTAGATTGGGGTTAAATAATAGTTATTCTGAAGACGGTGCTCTTGGAAGAAAGGAAGAATTGATAAAGAAAAATCCTGAGGCAAAAGTCGAGTATCGAGGACCAGGAGAAAAACATTTCAATTCTGCTAAAAATGTTCTAGGCTACATGACTTGGGGAGAGAATGCGAATTGGGGAGGGAATTATATGCTTAATGGGTCCGTGCGATTCTCTGGCAATTCTGGCTGGTACCTTATTGATACTCTAGAATCTTACAATGGAGCTTGGACAAGCGGTCCAAAAGCCGGTGAACATTTCCAGGGAAATTTCATAAAATGGTTTTCCCGAAATGCTTTCGGGGGAAACAATTATGAAAATACCCCAGTGGCGGCCGTGACTTCGGTAGAGGAACCAGGTTTGAGGGGAAAGAATAAGCCGGAGCTATTTTCTTGCTGGGACAGAGGCAACATTTTTATAGATTGCGCATGGTCGACCTCCAGAACGCCATTTTTCCAAGCTATTGGGGATCCATGGGTAACGAAATAACATATGAAAAAAATTAAACAACTTCCTATATATCTCCTGCTGACTCTTTTGAGCCTAGCTCCTAGTAATGCTTATGCAGTTACTGCTGACAATTTACTGATTGACCTCAATCAGCGTCTCGATTCATTGAGTCAAGAAGCACAGGCTCTTGGACTGAAAATTTCTGATTCCAAAAAGAGTGCACAGACAGAGTCTTACAGAGAAAGTCTGGATCAGGATGTAAGGATTCTTCGATCCAGAGCCTTGAACGTCCGAAATATTATAAAGGATATGCTATTGGAAGCCCCAACCCAGCCAGCTTTGAAAATCAGCACTAATCCCTGTGGCGGAACTGTCAATTTCTCCTACACCCCATCATCCGGCGATGTATCGCTGTATGCATTAAATAGAAATCCTGATGCAAATGGCGAAGCGCAATGGGGAAGAATTGCCGAAGGCACCACTATAGATGTCCTTCCTAAAACAGAAATGAATGATGCGAGCACTGCTTATCAGTATATTTTAAGGTCATATAGCAATAGAGATGTTGAAGTTCGTTCTGACATTGTCAGTGTAACTACTCCGCGCCCATGTTCTTCTGGTACGACCGAAATTTCCCCTTATTCTGCAGTTATTTTCACCCCAGACCATGGACCTGCCGGCACCAAAGTCACATTATATTGGCGCGGAGCTACAACTGATATCAATAATGTCATTGAATTAAAAAATTCAAGTGGCGGTCTGACAATACTGGCTCCATCAGAGGATGCTATTTCCATTAACTTTACAATTCCAGTGACAAACAAGACATTACAGGGAGGAAATTATGAACTTTTTGTAAGTAATTCTAGAAATAAGTCGAGTATTGGAAAAACCTTCACCATCATCCCGTCTACTGCGGATGATAGCAGGGAGTTTGTTCCAATCATTGTTGACCCTCAGGTAAGAAAATCAGCAAGTTCGTTTAACCAGAGTTCGGCAGCCTCTTGTCCAAGCCCGAACAGCATTATTACTGTCGGTGGCATCGGTTCCACTCCAGATGATAGAATCTTTGCATTTATGAAAGACATTGCTCCTGGTTCCACACCTATATCGCTTGAAGGAAAAAATATTAATCAAAACAAATCTTCAATTCGCAATGCTATTCAGGCGCAGTTGGATGCTGGTAAATCTGTACTTGTCATCGCTCACTCTCTCGGAGCCGCCCTATCTTTCAACTTGAAAAACGAATTCGAGGGAAAACCGGTTAAATTTATTTATATTGATTCTCCTTATAATAACCTTGGGACCAAATTCGATCCCTTCGGCTTCAATCAGACTGCCAATGAAATCAAAAAAGCTACAAAAAATGGCATTGCCGATGATCCTAATCATATGAATTGGACAAACGGAAAAGGTTCTGGAAAGAATCATGATCCGTGGACGTATCCTGATTATGGGAATAATGAGAAAAAGCTGGAGGATTTGAAAGAAAGGATTTTAAAAGAAAGATGCAGTCCACCGCCAGTCTCCGCTATCATTCCAAGTCTCTTACCTTCTCCATCTCCCACTGCATCTCCCGCTACTCCTATAATATCTCCATCGCCAGCATCCGCGCAGCAGATTTACTACAATAGGGCACAGCCTTGGCATGTAATGTGCCACGCCACTCTTCCTACTGGAGTGAACAGTGAGGATTGGGTGGGGGATATAGTCACGGTCCAGATTGCCGCAGGTACCTTCAGCTCGTCTGTCTCTGCTGATGACGCCCAAGATAAAGCTAGGCAGGATGCAGCTATAAGGGGTAAATCGCAGTTGAAATGCCAGCAAGTCTATAGATGCAGAAGTACCCAAAAGTCAACAGTCATATGTCCAGCAGGAACTGCTCCACAACTTAACGGAAACATAGTACAAGG
>CALQZK010000006.1 GCA_943349555.1 Candidatus Nomurabacteria bacterium | reverse complement strand
CACCTTTTTCGAACTGTTCGATAGAGTCTTTTCTCTGTTTAACAGAGCGCTTGATGATAGCTAGGACATCGTCGTCTTTAAGGAAAGGCTCACTGCTTTTCTTTGCGATGAGTTCATTGGAGAAGAGGGCTTGGAGACCGCGCAATACTTCTAGGCGAAGAGCATCCCTGCTCCTCATGGCTTCTACTATTTGTTTTTTGATTGTTTCGTGCATGCTGATATACTATCACACATGAGCCCTCTTATCATTACTTTAATTATCCTCATCGTTATTGCTATCGTCATTATTATAATGATGGCGATTTTTATGCGAAAGTCTGTCATGTCAGCTATGCCCATAGAGAAAGACGACACCGGCTTCAAGCTCATCCTCGAACAGATAAATGAGCTGAATAGGACAGTGGACAAGAAGATAGGGGAGAGTGCGAAGGATGTGAGGGAATCTATGCATGTGCAATTCTCCCGTTCGCAAGAGCAATTTTCAGAATCTGCAAAGCTCATTCGCGAAGTCACCACCGGCCTGACCAAACTGGATGAGACCAATAAGCAGGTGGTGTCCTTTGCCGACCAACTGCAGAGCTTGCAAGATATTCTGAAGAATCCCAAGCAGAGGGGGATATTGGGTGAATATTATCTGGAAACCCTATTGAAAAATGTTTTGGCCCCAGGGCAGTACGCTATGCAGTATATGTTTCAAAATGGCGAGATTGTCGACGCGGCAGTCTTTGTCAAAGACAAGATAATCCCGATCGATTCCAAATTTTCCCTGGAGAATTACAATAAAATAACTGAAGAAAGAAATCCTGCAGAGAAAGAAAAATTAGAGAAAGTTTTTGTGAATGATTTAAAAAATCGTATTCAAGAAACTGCGAAATATGTACGACCATCAGAGGGGACAATGGACTTTGCTTTTATGTTCATTCCTCATGAGGCAATTTATTATGATCTTTTGGTTAATAAAATTGGGGCGATCACAGAAGAGACAGATAACTTAATCCAGAGAGCCGCAAGTAAGTATAAGGTCATCATAGTTTCCCCAACTTCATTCCTAGCATATTTGCAGACAGTTCTACAGGGGTTGAAGGCTTTGCAAATAGAAGAAACGGCGAAAGATATCATAAAAAGGGTTGAAGAACTAGGAAATCATCTGAAAAAATATGAGGATTATCATGCCAAGCTTGGAAGTTCTCTGGGAACCGTTGTAAATCATTACAATAATTCTGGCAAGGAATTAAAGAAGGTGGATAAGGATGTTTTGAGGATTACCGGCCAGACTCCAGGTCTAGAAGTCCCTCTTATTGACCAACCAGAAGAGATAGTGTAATATCTACGTACTATGGAATTTGCAGTTATACAAACAGGAGGCAAGCAATACAAGGTTTCCGCAGGTATGGAAATCAAGATAGAGAAGTTTGTCCAGACCTCAAAAGTAGATCATAAAGAAGGCGATAAAGTCGTCTTTGACAAGGTTCTTCTTGTTGATAATGGTACGGATACTACTATCGGGACTCCTTTTATAGACAAGGCAAAGGTTACAGGTACGATTACTAAAATCGGCAGATTGCCAAAGGTTATCGTTATAAAATACAAACAGAAGAGCCGATATTTCAAGAAAAATGGACACAAGCAGCCATACTTTCAGGTAAAGATTGAGGAGGTAAAATAACTAGAAAAATGAGGTTCGGCAGGGTTAAGATCTATTCTCCAACGCGCTTTTTATCGTCTCCGCATCCACATATTCCAGTTCGCTACCAGTAGAAAGACCTCGACCTAGTATCGAAATTTTTATATTCGAATCAGGAAAATTTGATGTAATAAACTGCCTAATAAATTCTGCTGTATTTTCTCCTTCAGCTGTGATGTTTAATGACAAGATAATTTCTTTTGGGGTATTACTTTTAATTTTATCTTTTAATTCCTTTAACCTCACCTTTTTCTCCGGTTCTTTTTCTAAGATCGGAATAGTTCCGCCAAGAATAAAATATAATCCATTATAGACATGGCTTTTTTCTATAGATTCAAAATCCACATCGCGTGAGACAATCATAAGCTGACCGGAGTCTCTATTTTTATCTGAACAAATTAAACAAACGTCAGCCTTGCCTTCAGGATAAAACCGAAAGCAAGACGAACATATCCTTATACTTTTCTTTATATCTAAAATCAGCCTAGCCATGTCTTCTAGGTGTGATGAGTTGCGTGTAAGGAGAAAGTAGACGAAGCGTCTAGCTTGCCTAGGACCTATACCAGGGAATTCTCGGAAATATTCGGCTAGTTTGTGAAGGGAGTCCATTCGATTCAGAATTTAGAACGCATCTCCCTTGCCTGCATCAAATTCACCGAAGTCACTTTTATCCACGCTCATAAACGTTGTCTTCTTTTCATCAAAGTACAATTCCACCATTCCAGTCGGACCGTTTCTATGCTTTTCTATGAGAATCTTGGCAATGTTAGGCTTCGTGGAATCCTTATCATATTTATCTTCTCTGTGGATGAACATAACGACGTCCGCATCCTGCTCGATCGATCCAGAATCTCTCAAGTCCGAGAGTCTAGGCTGACCTCCGCGCGACTCCACTGCTCGGCTCAACTGTGATAAAGCCAAGACCGGAACTTCCAGCTCTCTCGCAAGCTGTTTCAAGGATCTGGAAATTTCCGTAACTTGCTGGACCATATTGTCGGCATGACGGGCTTGCGTTGGAACCATAAGTTGGAGATAGTCGACGATTATCAGTCCAAGACCCTTCTCACTTTTCAACCGGCGCGCTACGGCTCTCATTTTCAGAATATTATTTGCAGGCTGGTCGTCGATGTAAATAGGGGCATTGGAAAGGCGATCCATAGCATCGCGAATAGCTTTGAAATCATGTTCAATAGAAAGATTATGACCAGTTCGGATCTTCCAGGCATCAACTTGTGATTCTGCAGAGAGCATGCGGTCTACCAGCTGTTGTGAGCTCATTTCCAATGAAAAAATACCGACAGGGACATTGTGGTCGATGGCTGCCTTGCGAGCAATGTCCAGCGCTAGAGCAGTTTTTCCCATAGAAGGTCTAGCTGCAAGGATAATAAGGTCTGATTTCTGGAATCCTGCCAGTTTATTATCCAATCCCTGATACCCAGTCGGCACGCCTCGTAATTCGTCTTTAGTATTATGCAATTTATCAATCCTTTCCCAAGCTTCACCAAGAGTATCTCCCAGTGCCACGAATTTATGCGTGCCGGTAAAATTCGTGACTTCAAAAATCTTTTTCTCGGCTTTGTCTAGCAATTCATCCAATTCACCAGCCTCATCGAAACCTAATTCGCCGACGTATTCCGAAGCGCTGATGAGGTCGCGCATGATATTTTTCTTGTGAACTATTTCTGCATAGTATTTGGCATTTGTAGAGGAAGGCACACCCTGGACAAGTTCGGTCAAGTAACTCATGCCCCCGGTCTGATCCAACAATTCTTTTTCCTTGAGGCGCGCCGAGAGGGAAAGGAGGTCGATGGGAATGCTTTTGCCATGAAGCTCTATGATGACAGACCAGATAATGCGATGACGGTCGGAATAGAATGAGCGGTCGCTAATGGTATCTACGATTTCATGCATGACTTCCGGCCGGATCATAATGGAACCTAGGAGGGCTTTTTCCGCTTCCAAACTTTGCGGTGGAATGCGGAGATCCTTGGCCTTGAAATATGGGGAGGTGGGGGTCATGTTTTTTGCGCTATTTTTATTGTTTGCTAATTCTAGCACGAGCATGTCTATCGGTTTGCTGGGGATACGGTGGGTAAGCTGTGGATTGTCGAAAATTAGAGAACGACAAACCACGCCTTGAGAAAACATTGAGAAAATGAATCCTCTCTGGCGTGGTGAGGTGGAGGGTTTTTCATGCGGTGGTAATGTTGAGCGTGGTTCCTATTAGTGCATTTCGTAGAGATGCTTCTATCCAATCCTCCCTTGTAACAAGTGTTAGGTCTATTGACAGCCTAGTCACATTGTTTTGAAGGATGAAGGAGTTGCAATTTGCTTTCAATTTCGGATTCATTGCTTTTAGACTCCCTGTAAGTGACCCCAACTCATTATCCTGATTGCTTATAACCACCAACTCCACTGTCTTACCCTCCATTACATCCTTAATAATTTGTGCTATTTGTGCTTCTTTTTCCACAATTTTCACCCCCCTTCAAGGCTTTATGGTTCGGGTTTATTATACTATAGAATTGGTGTATAATTGTGCCATCATAATCTATCGTGCGAGTGATTGTGGTATTATAAATCTAATACACAAAAAATATGTTAAATACAGAAGATAAAATTGTTACCATGAGTGTTTTAAACAAGGCTTTCGATAGACTAGCCATTGTGTTTGATAATGGTTTTTCAAATATCCACAGGAGATTCGATTTAATTGATGGGAAGTTTGATGAAATAGACAAAAAATTTATAAGAATTGATGAAAGGTTTGATGAAATTGATCAAAGATTTGTTGATGTTTACGAGAGGTTCGATAATGTCGATGAAAAACTTTTAGGACTGCAGAGCCAGATTACAGGAACTAATAACCGCATCGATTCTCATGTTCTTGAATATGCCAGGCAGGATCAGCATACAAGACTAGAGAAAAGGGTAGTAAAGCTTGAGATGTGCTAATATATTCCCTATGCAACGAACATATATAAAGGATTTAGCTCAAAAGGCAGGACAAGAGGTCAGTATTTCCGGCTGGGTGGATATTCGCAGGGACCAGGGGAAAATGGTCTTCTTTGACTTCCGCGATGTTTCCGGCAAGGTGCAGGGAGTTGTACTTTCTGGTAATAAGGAAGCTCTAGAATCGGCAAAAGAAATACGATCTGAGTGGGTAGTGCAGGTCACAGGAAAAGTAAATAAAAGACCAGAAAAAAATATTCAGAAAGACAAGCAGAATGGAGACATAGAGCTTGAGATTCTCTCTATAAAAGTTTTAAATGAAGCTTTGACACCACCTTTTGATGTGCGGTCGGATGGGAAGGAGATAGGGGAGGAGAACCGTCTAAAATATCGATACCTGGATTTGCGAAGGCCAAGGATGCAAAGAAATATAATAATGCGAGACAAGATTATTACTTTCTTCCGAGAGTACATGCACAAGAATAATTTCGTGGAAATTGAGACCCCTATTCTCATGAAGGGAACTCCAGAAGGTTCTAGGGAGTATCTAGTTCCTTCGCGCTTAGAAAAAGGCAAATTCTACGCTCTCCCTCAATCTCCGCAACAGTTTAAACAACTTTCCATGGTTGCTGGTTTTGACCGATACTTTCAGATCGCGCGTTGTATGCGAGATGAGGACTTGCGAGGAGATAGACAGCCAGAATTTACCCAGTTAGACTTCGAAATGTCGTTTGTGAACCAAGAAGATATTTTGAATTATACCGAGCCAATGATGATAGAACTCGTTAAGACTCTTTTTCCAGAAAAGACTTTTACACAGCTTCCATTTCCACGTATTACATATAAGGAATGCATGGAAAAATATGGTTCAGATAAGCCAGACTTAAGAAAAGATAAAAATAATCCAAATGAACTTGCCTTTGCCTGGGTGGTGGACTTCCCAATGTTTGAGAAAACAGATGATGGGGAAATACAGGCTGCGCATCATCCTTTCTGTTCTATAAAAGAAGAGGATGTTTCTAAATTTATGGCAGGAGAAGATCTCATGTCTATTAGGGCAAATTCATACGACCTGGTTCTAAACGGATACGAATTGAGTTCTGGAAGTATCCGTATTCACAAGTCAGATATGCAGAAGAAAGTTTTTGAACTTCTCCAGATCAGCGAAGAAGAGCAGCAGCAAAAGTTCACACACATGTTGGAAGCCTTCAAGTACGGTGCTCCTCCGCATGGAGGCTTTGCTCCAGGAATTGACCGCATAGTCATGCTTCTTCTTGGTGAGCCGAATATCCGCGAAGTAATTGCGTATCCTAAGACTGGCGAAGGAAAAGATCTAATGATGAATGCCCCAAGCGAGGCAAGTGCGAAGCAGTTGAAGGAGTTGGGGATTAAGCTGGTGGAGTAAGTTTTCCCCTTGCATCTAAACCGACAAGGTGTATAATTGCGTTGTAGGGTAAGTAAGTTAGTTCCTTAGGGGTGGTTTGCTGCGAGGGCGTCTGTGTTTCATTTCACGGACGCCCTTTTTATTTGCCCCAATACTCGCTATAATACTCTTAATGGCTGAAGTAAAAAAGCTGATACCGAATACCGGAAGCTTCAAAATAAAAACGGAGGTCTTCGAAGGCCCACTCGACCTCCTGCTTTCTCTCGTGGAGAAAAGAAAGCTTTTTATAAATGACATTGCTCTTTCCAAAGTTACTGACGACTACATAAAACATATTGAAAAATTAGACTCACTGCCAATGGGAGAATCCGCGCAATTTATTCTAATCGCTTCTACGCTTCTCCTTATCAAGTCCCGATCCCTATTACCCTCTCTTGCCTTGACCGAAGAAGAGGAAGAAGGTATACATGACTTGGAGACTAGGCTGAAAATTTATAAGAGGATAAAAGAAGCCAGTCTGCATGTCAAGGATAATTTCTGCAAAGAAATCATTTTTCATCCCTCGCAAGCTAGACCAGTTAAATCCGTGTTTTCGCCTCATGAATCTATGACGCTGTTGTCGCTGGCCGAAGCCATTAAAAAGATCATCCAGAGTCTACCAAAAAAAGAAAATATCCCCAAAGCTATAGTCCGCAAAGTTGTCAGCCTGGAGGAAATGATAGACAGTCTAACGAGACGAATCACCGCTGGACTGCGCATGAGCTTCAAGGATTTCTCCAATCAGCATAAAGGGGAGAGGATAAATGTCATTGTCAGCTTCCTGGCTATGCTCGAGCTCGTCAAGCAGGGGACAATCCGTGTATCCCAGGAGAATAATTTCGGAGATATACACATGGAGACGAAGAATGTGGGAGTTCCGAGGTATAATTAGACGCCCGATATTATTTTGTTATTTATGCCCATCTTACTTTCATCACAAATAGAAGCCGTACTTTTCTACAAGGCAGAACCACTGTCGGTCAAGCGCCTTTCTCAAATTTTTAAAAAAGACGATAGGGAAATAAAAAATGCCTTAGCGGAACTGCACGAAGAACTGAAGGGTAGAGGATTGACTCTTGTTGAATGGGAAGATGAGGTGACTCTCGGAACTTCCAAGGATGTTTCTGGCCTGATTGAGACTTTAACAAAAGAAGAATTATTGAAGGACCTAGGAAAAGCGGGATTAGAGACCCTATCCATTATCCTCTATCAAGGACCTCTTTCCCGAGCCGAAATTGACTATATCCGTGGCGTTAATTCTAATTTTATTTTACGAAATTTGCTGATTAGAGGATTGATAGAAAGAATGGATAATCCAAAGGACCAAAGGAGCTTCCTCTACAAGCCGACCTTGGAGCTCATATCCCATCTCGGTCTTTCCAGGATTGCTGACTTGCCTGATTATGATTCCGTCAGGCTGGATATAGAAAATTTTAAAAAAGATGAAGAAAAGCATTGATAAAGTATTCCTGTTGTCTGTTGTCATGCTGACCGTGGCAGGTTTCCTAGTATTCAGCTCGGCATCGCTCGGACTCTTGGCGAGAGATGGAGCCAGTTTCCAAACTGTGGCTCTCAAACAGACTGTTAGTTTATTGATAGGTATCGGCGTATTCTTTATTATGTCGAGGGTGAATTATAAGTACATTGGTAAATATGCTTTGTATATTTTCCTCTTTTCAATTTTCCTGAACCTGCTTCTTTTCATACCTTCATTGACGCAGAGCCATGGTGGAGCGGGGAGGTGGATAGACCTAGGCTTCATTACTTTCCAACCCTCGGAATTCTTGAAGATCGCCTTTGTCATATCTTTTGCTGCCTGGCTAGCAGGGGTCAAAGATAAGGTTAAAAGTTTTTCTCTAGGAATATTGCCTTACATTATTATTATCGGAGTTCTATCCTCTCTGCTTATTGCTCAGTCAGATACAGATACTCTGATCGTCATTTCCGGCACAGGAATCATTATGCTTTTCTCGGCGGGGGCAAAAGTCCGCCATCTCATTTTATTGGGGATATGCCTCTTCATTCTTGTGGGTACAATTGCCTACACTCGTCCGTATGTCTGGCAGAGAATAACGACCTTCCTTTCTCCAGATCAAGATGCCCAAGGTTCCGGATACCAGATCCGCCAGTCGCTCATTGCCATCGGCTCCGGGCAATTATTGGGAAGAGGCTTCGGCCAGAGTGTGCAGAAATTCAATTATCTTCCTGAGCCTATCGGTGACTCCATCTTTGCCGTGCAGGCCGAGGAATTCGGCTTTGTTGGAAGCATTGTGCTTATCTTGCTTTTTCTCCTTTTTCTCTTTAGGTCTTTTAAAATTGGAGCTAGGTCACCCAGCATATTCGGTGGACTTACTGCTATTGGTATTGCTATACTTATTATCATAGAATCATTTATGAATATCGCTTCCATGCTCGGCATTATTCCATTGTCCGGTATGCCACTACTCTTTATCAGCCATGGGGGAACTGCATTGATTATTACTTTGGGAGCAGCAGGCATTATTGCAAATATTTCCAAACATAGAAAAACATAGAAAAAAGAAATGAAAATACTATTCACAGGAGGGGGAACAGGAGGGCACTTTTATCCCATCATTGCAATTGCAGAAGCTGTATATGAAAGAGCTAAGGAAAAGAAAATCTTGGCGCCCAAGCTCTTTTTCATGTCTCCTTCGAAATACAATCCTAGGGCACTTTTCGACAATGACATACACTTCATACAGGTTCCATCTGGCAAAGTCAGGCGATATTTTTCTCTGTTGAACATTACCGATTTTTTCAAAACAATATACGGTATAATAAGTGCTGTATTGGAGATGTATAAAATCTATCCCGACGTTGCCGTTGGTAAAGGAGGTTATGCCAGCTTCCCAGCTCTTGTGGCGGCAAGACTACTGCGTATACCGGTCATTATTCATGAATCGGACAGCAGACCTGGCAGGGTAAATGCTTGGGCAGGGAAATTTGCTAGGAAGATCGCTTTATCCTACCCAGAGGCTGAAAAGTACTTTGCAAAAAAAGCTAAACCAGGAAGTATTGCATTTACAGGCTTGCCGATTAGAAAAGAGATAATTCAACCTTTATCAAACGGCGCAAGAGAATTCCTAAATCTTGAGGAAGCTTTGCCAACTATTGTCATTATGGGAGGCTCTCAGGGCGCACAGAGGATAAATGATGTGATTATTGATTCGCTTCCAGAGCTGGTGAAAAAGTATCAGATTATTCACCAAACCGGCAAGAATAATTTCGAATCAGTAAAGCAGACAGCAGAATTGGTGTTGAAGGATAATCCAAATTCCTACCGCTATCATCCCTTTGATTATCTGAATGACCTTTCCCTTAGAATGTCGGCAGGGGTTGCTGACGTGATTATTTCTCGCGCTGGATCAACAATATTCGAGATTGCCTCTTGGGGAACGCCTTCTATCATCCTTCCATTACCAAAAGAGATAAGCCATGACCAGGTTGAAAATGCTTTTTCATACGCTCGCACGGGTGCCTGCACTGTTATCGAAGATAATAACCTGGCATCGCATGTCCTCGTCGCAGAGATTGACAATATTGTAAATAATAAGCCTATTGCAGAGAGGATGCGCCTTTCTGCCCAACAATTCAGCCATCCTGACGCCGCAAGGAAAATCGCTGATGTAATATTGGAGATAGGACTGGAACATGAGTAAGCCATATGCTAGACTATCTGTCTATAAGTCATATTAGCAATTATCAATAATTTTTTAAAAATATGGAACCAAACGAAGGAATCAAGGCTTGGCAGTGGGTGGTAACGGTGATTGTCATCATTATTCTCATTGTCCTCGGCTATTATATGTTTAAGGGTGGAGATGCTCCCAAGGTCTCTGACATCAGCAATCCTACAGCGTCAAGCACTCCAGCAGCTGACGCCAATGAAGTCAACCGCATAGTTGTTGCCGACCAGTATCCGGGAAATATTGCTTACATCTCTTCTGTACAGCTTGCTAACCCAGGCTTCGTAGTTATCCATAAGGATAATAAGGGAACTCCAGGCGCAGTTATTGGTTCAGCTTATTTCGCAAAAGGAATCAATCCCGGCAAGATCACTCTTACAGAGAAGACAATGGACGCAGGAATCTACTATGCCGTTCTTCACTCTGACACGGATGGAGACAAGAAGTTCGATGCTGTGAAGGATATGCCTTTGAAGGATAGCAAGGGAAATGTCATCATGAAGATTTTCCGCGCGACTTCAAATATTACTGAAGTCAAAGGATAAGAACCAAATCATGGGTGAATTTGATTGACAAATCTGTTTAGGTTTGCTAAGATAACATCGGAAGTATGCAATAATAGCTTTTAGGGTGCTGGGGTGTTCCCTCGGAACATTCCGAGGCTTAAGCTCCAGAACACCACCCTACTAGACGCTACTTCTGCCAAAGAACCCGCCATCAGGCGGATTTTTTGTTGTATTTATTTTCCCAGTGGTCTTTAAATAGCTCCTTTCCTTCACCAAGAAAATTCTTTTTAAGAATTGAATAGAATTCTTCCCCAAGATCCTTCTTTTCAAGGTAATATGCAAGCGCACCAGAAATCCAGTCGGCAATTTGAATATTTGCATCATGAGTAGAATCCACCATTTCGATCTGGATTATCGAATTTTTAGGAGTAAAAGAGGTGATGCTATCTTTAAGTATTTTTACAAACTCATCTTGTCTCATGTTATACAAATGTCTTTTGTCACAAAATACCCTAAATTCTCGACTGGTCGATGGGAGGAACATACTTATAACTTCTTTGATTATATGGGTATAAAGATGACCACTTCTGATATCATTTTTATATCGATATTCATCCGGAATATTATCCTTTCTTAGATACGCAAAGTGTATATGGACGCCAAGACCGCATATGAATCCCAGTGTTTTAATGCGGAGTTCATTGCTTATAGTATTTGAAAATTTTATTTCTGATCGGTATTTCAATTTGAGAGGGAATCGCGATCTATGCCATGAACGGAAGAGTTTACTTGTTCTTTTCGGATTGTTGACGGTAAAAGCGCCTACAACAAAGTAATTTTCATTGCCTCCATGGTTGAATTGTCCACTTTCGTCTAGGAAGATGTATGGCATTAGAGAATTTCATAGGATTTAATTTATTGGGACAATTATAGCAAATTTTAAGAACTAGGTAAAAGAAAAGGCTCGCAGGATTTTACATCACATGCGAGCCCTCGAATCGCCCAAGATTGCTTCTACTTATCGAGGAGAAAGTGGATGCCTCTAAGAGTATGGAAGGGAATAATTAGGAGTGTCGATAGTTTCTTCTCCGCCATAATTTCTGGATGGTTTTCTGTAGGTAACCCGGCCCTTTCTAAGCCGACCTTGTTGTGTTAATGAACATTACTGACTGTGCTGTTATGCTAGCATATATACAGTATATTGTCAAGTTTATTTTATTTTTTATTATGCAAAACATGCTATACTTACCCCATGTCCTCAAAAGTCATAACGCGCTTTGCCCCTTCGCCAACAGGTTTCCTGCACATAGGAGGGGTTAGAACTGCTCTTTTTAGCTACCTTTATGCCCGACAGAATAAAGGTATTTTCGCTCTGCGTATTGAAGATACTGACAAAGCTCGTAATAAGGAAGAATGGACAAAGGGACTTGTTGATGATCTGGCTTGGCTTGGATTGAAGCATGATAATTTTTCTAAGCAGTCGGACAGGACCGAAATATATAAAGGATATTTAAAGAAATTAATTGACAGTGGGCATGCATATGTTTCAAAGGAGATTCCAAAGGAAGAAGGAGAACGCGACGAAGTTATACGATTTAAAAATCCAAATAAGAAAATAATTTTCACTGACCTCATACGAGGAGAAGTCACGATGGATACTACTGACCTGGGTGATTTTGTGATAGCTAGAAGCATTGATGAACCCATTTTCCATCTCGCGGTTGTTATTGATGATTTTGAAATGGGAATCACGCATGTGATTAGAGCAGAAGAGCACATTTCAAATACTCCCAGACAGATTCTCATTCAAGAAGCGATTGGAGCCACAAGACCACTTTACGCTCATCTGCCACTAGTATTGGCAACAGATAAATCTAAACTTTCAAAGAGAAAGCATGGAGAGACTGTTTCCCTTACATACTATCGCAATTTAGGATATCTGCCGGAAGCTCTGCTGAATTTCGTGGCAATGCTCGGTTGGAACCCCGGCACCGAGCAGGAAATATTTTCGCTTGCGGAATTGGTCAAGGAATTTGATCTGTCGAAAGTCCAGAAAAGCGGAGCGATCTTTAATATTGAGAAATTGAATTGGTTCAATAAGAAATATATAGAGATGATGGATGAAAAAATTTTTGCCGAGACCATGAAACTGTTTTTACCTGCCGATGTTTCAGACGTTACGGCAATGAAACTCGCTCCATTATTGAAAGAAAAAATATCTTTCTTCGCCCAGATTCCGGAGCTTCTAAAAAACGAGTTATCATTTGTTGACGCTGTTGTACCATATGAAAGAGAAAAGTTAAATTGGAAGCAGGAAAAAAATACTAAAGAATATATAAAAAAAGTAATAGATTTAATAGGATATATTCCAGAAAAAAATTTCACTAAAGAGAAAGTAAAGGAAGCCGTTTGGCTTTATGCAGAAGAAAAGGGAAGAGGCAATGTCCTCTGGCCGATGCGCTACGCTCTCTCTGGAATGGAAAAGTCTCCAGACCCATTTATTATTGCGGAAATTCTCGGCAAGGAGGAGACTATAAAAAGACTGACTGCTGCTTATGAAGCAATCTAGACAATATTATAAATTGGCATTTATTTTTATATCAATCGCCATTCTTTCTTTCGCTGTGCTGGCTTTTTCGACAGCCCATGCGCAATCCGTTGATGAGCTGAAGAATAAGATAAATGCCAGCAATGACAATATCCGCCAGCTTAATGAAGAGATAAAAAAGTATCAGAGTGAAATAGACGCTCTGGGTAAACAGGCAAGTTCTCTGAAGAATACATTGGCTAGTCTCGACCTCTCCCGCAAGAAGCTGGAGGCAGACCTAGCTGTGACAAGGAATAAGATAGATTCTACGAACCTGGAGATCAAGGAGCTTTCCCTGCAGATCGATGATAAAAGTGAGAGGATAGATGATGGTAAGAGGGTTATCGCTCAATCACTAAATACCATTTCCCAAATGGAGTCAGATTCACTGATTGAGACTTTTTTGAGCTCTAGGACTTTGGCGGAAGCTTGGAATAATACTGATGAGCTCAATACTCTACAATCGGGAGTTAAGGATAGGATAGATGATTTGAAAAACGTGAAAATTTCCTTGGAAGATAATAAAAAGAAAACAGAGACCAAGAAAGCGCAATTAGTATCATTGCAGAATGATCTAGCGAATCAGAAAAAGATCTTGGCGGAGACAGTCAAAGAGAAAAACACAATTTTAGCTGAAACGAAAAATACAGAGGCGAATTATAAAAAAGTCCTGATTTCCAAGGAGGTGCAGAAAGATGCTTTTGAGAAAGAGTTAACTGATCTTGAGTCTTCTCTTAAATTTGCTATTGATCCAAATAGTATTCCAAGTAGTGGTTCTGGAGTATTGAAATGGCCACTGGATAAAGTAAGAATTACCCAATACTTCGGAAATACAGAGTTTGCAACCAAGAATCCAAGTGTTTATAAAGGTACGGGACATAACGGTGTAGATTTCAATGCTTCTATAGGTACTCCGGTAAAAGCATCTGCAGGGGGAATTGTGACAAATGTCATAAATACAAGTATTGCGCAAAGATGTGGTTATGGAAAATGGATTTCAATCAAGCATCCAAATGGTCTATCGACTCTTTATTCGCACTTGTCTCTTCCTACAGCATCAGTCGGTGATTCTGTTACAACTGGAGAAGTGATCGGGTATAGCGGAAACACGGGATTTACTACCGGTCCCCATCTTCATTTCGGTGTTTATGTGACTAAGGGATTGCAGACTATTGAAAGCAAATCATGTCCAGGTATAATGATTCCATACGCAGCATTTAATGCTTATCTCAATCCACTTTCCTATCTCTAGTATATTTTGGCTTGTGCTATAATAAATTTATGAAAAACCAACAAGGAGGATTTTTTAAATGGATAATTATCATCGTTATCGCACTTATTGTTTTGAGTTACTATGGATTTGATGTAAGAAAAGTTGTGGAATCCCAGACTTCCAAGAATAATTTCGCTTATGCCGGAGAAGTCGTGGCTGATGTCTGGAATGATTATTTAAAACAGCCTGCAATTGCCCTCTGGAACAAAGTATCCTCTTCTATAAGTGCTTCTGTGGATAAGTAAGAGAATTTTTACTTCATATTTGTGCTACAATTGAGCCATGTCAAATGAGTCTTTGCATCATACTCGCAATTTAGTAGTATTAATTATAATTCTCGGGGTCATTATTGGAATTATCACTGTTTTTGCTAGCAGATATTCTGCGAATCCTATCTCCTCGGATCAAACCCCTCAGACAATAGAAGAAAAAAAGGCAAATATCTTGGAACAAAGCGCTCAGGCAGGTTCCAAGCCTCTTTCTGCCGAAGAAAAAGCCCAGATTTCCAAGGAATTGGGGGAAGGGAATTCAAAGCAGTATAATTTGAGCGATGAAGAGAAGAACACAGTTTTAAAGGCTTTAAATAAATGATATGAAAAATAAAATATGAAATATCCAGAAAACATAATAGCGAAAATAATAAAAATAGGTGCTAAAACACTATTTTTTATAGTTTTTCTGATAAGCCTATTACTGCCATCATTCACAACCGTAAGTGCACAAGTTGAAACTAACGCTCCAGTCGCAAAGGAAACAATTACTCCAGCCCCTGTGGCAGTTCCTCCCACAGACCCTGTGGAAGTTTCTCCTCCGGTACCAAAAGATCCTTCCCCATCGCTAATTACATATATTGGCAATAAAGTCGGCGATATTCTTGATACTATTGTAAGAGTATTTACCCCAGCCCCACCTGTATTTATCCCAGCCCCACCCCAAGCTCAACCAGTTCCTGTGGCAGTTCCTCCTCCAGCTCCAGTTGTAGCTCCAGTTCCTTCAACTCCTCCAACTGTAGTTCAACCAAAGGCTTCAGTAGCACCGGCGGTAGCTCCAGCTCCAGTAGTGGTTCCAGCAGTAGCTCCAGTTGTAACACCAGCTTGGAGGTTTGATCCTATTACCGGATGGACAACTGATCCGATCCCTTCCCCAGTTCCCCAAACTGTAGTTCAACCAAAGGCTTCAGTAGCTCCAGTTGTAGCTCCAGTTCCATCCACTGCGCCTGTAGTCCTTCCAGTAGCAACACCCGCTCCTAGTATTTTTTGTGTCACTTTGGGATGGATCAGTGCGGCTTTCTGTCCAGCAGCTCCAGCAGTAGCTCCAGTTCCTTCAACTCCTCCAACTGTAGTTCAACCAAAGGCTTCAGTAGCACCGGCGGTAGTTCCAGTAGTGGTTCCAGTTGTGGCTCCAGCACCCACAATACCCCTCATCACCCCCTCAATCTCTTGGTCAGCTCCTTCCTCTATTACCTACGGAACAGGATTAAGTGCTACCCAACTCAATGCAACAGCAAATGTTACTGGAACCATGACCTACAACTACTCCTCGGGAACAGTTCTCGGGGCTGGAACACAAACCTTGACTGCAACCTTTACTCCAAACGCCTCCAATCTCACCAGTTCTTCCGCTATTACCAAAAGTGTAACTCTAACAGTCGACAAAAAGAATTTAAATGTTTCCGCCGACAACAAGACTAAGGTGGAAGGAAGCGTGAATCCTACTTTTACCGCATCCTACAGTGGCTTCGTAAACGGTGACACCTCAAGTGTAGTCACAGGATCTCCAACCTTCACCACAACAGCAACTACAAACAGCACTCCGGGAACCTACGATATCACTCCTTCTGCGGGTACACTTTCTACTCCGAATTACACCTTTGATCCCGGGGGAGTGGCATACAACAAAGGCACACTGACAATCGCAACTAAGCTAACCCTCACTGCTACTCTCTCTGGACCAAATACGGCAGTGGTTAATACAGATGTCACATTTACCCCATCTATTGGAGGCACTCAAGGTGGAAACATATACTACAATGAATATTCTTGTGGAGTTGAAGGAACATTCCGAACTTCAAATTACAATACAGGAGCTTTCACATGCAAGTATTCTACTACTGGAACAAAAACAGCAAGTATGCAAGTTCTTCGTGGCAATCTCACATCAAATCCTTCTACAACGATCACAATATCTGCGCCTGTAGCAAAAATCACTCCTGTGATCACATGGAACAATCCACCAAGTATCACATACGGAACACCGCTCGGTCCCAATCAGCTTAACGCCACATCAAATGTTGTTGGAACCTTTACATATTCTCCTGCAAGTGGAATATTGAATACAGGTACTCAGACTTTGTGGGTCAACTTCACCCCTAGTTCAAGCGTCGTCAACCTCACAAGCTACTATTCTATATGGAAAAATGTCAGTTTGACAGTTACACCTCCTCCTATCACCGACCCCCTCATCACCTGGTTACCCCCATCCTCCTCAACAAAATACGGAGAGGTGATCGGAGACAAGGAGTACAATGTTACAGCAAGTGTCCCTGGAACATTCACCTACTCTCCAGCAAAGGGAACTACTCTACCAAAGTCAGGATCCAACACCTTCAGTGTGACATTCGTTCCAACTGACAAGACGAGATACAACACGGTCAGTCAAACAAAGAATATTTCAGGAATGAAAGTTCCTCTCATTGTCACCGCCGACAACAAGACTAAGGTGGAAGGAAGCGTGAATCCCCCTCTCACAGCTTCATATTCAGGTTTTGTAAATGGAGATTCCGCTTCTTCCATCGGTCTAACGCCAGCACTCTCAACCTCGGCAGTTACGAGTAGTCAAGCAGGGACTTACATTATCAGCACACTAGCACCATCCACATCTCCTTCTCCTGGAGCTTCCCATTATGCTATATCATTTGAAAGTGGAACACTTACCATCATTGCAAAGACAGCTCCCGTTATTACCTGGGGTGCTTTCACAATCATAGAAGGAAGTCCTATCACAAATGCCACATCAAATGTCCCTGGTAAATTCACATATTCAACTGAAAGTTACAATGCTGGAACTAGAAATATTACCGCAAACTTCACTCCAACAGATACCGTCAACTACTCTTCAGCAAGCAAGACTGTGAGTATGGTGGTGAATCCACGCATGTACACCTTGACTGTTGCGAAAACAGGAAATGGAAATATAGTCTCCTCTCCTACGGGCATAAATTATGGAAACAATAGTAATGCCTCTTTTGTGGCTGGAACCCCGGTTATTCTGACAGCCACACCCTTGGAGGATTCCGTCTTTACCACATGGACAGGTTGTGTCAATTTAATAGGCAATACATGTAAAGTTACGGTGAATTCGGATATCAACAATATCAGTGCTACATTCTCTCTCATTCCTCCAGATTATGAACTAGTTGCAACAAGACAGTTAAAAACATCTACGACGGTTCCTGGAATCATCAACCTTACTTGGAATATAATCCCAACAGCTACTGGAGGATATAAGGTATATCGAGAGACTGGTGGAAATGAAATTCTATGGACAACTATTTCCCAACCTTCAAGTGGTAAGATAGTCACAACACAGAACACTGGTCTTGCACCTGGAGCTCTTTATGGATACAGAGTCGTAGCGCAGACACCTTCCGGATCCCTGCAGAGTTCCCTCACATATTGGCAATTTGCTTCGGAGCAGGATCTTTCCCAGGCAGTTACCCCTGCGGAGGTTTTGCGGAAGACTAAGGTCACTTCTAGCATGTCAATAACAGAGCATCTGATTTACTATACAGCCAATAAAAATAATCCTGTGGATTGTAAGGTAAATACCACTGATCTTCTTTGTGTTCAGACTTCTCTTGTCGTGACTTCGCCTGCAAATAATGCAAGCTTTACTCCAGGATCGCCACTTACTTTAGCTGGAGACTTTGCTGTAGGAAATTGGGGAAGGGTAGGACAAGTAGCGATCAAAGTGACCTATCCCGGATTTTCTGGAATTGACAGTACTATAACTGGAAAGATGGCTCCTCCTGAAGGATCACCAAAATGGTGGTCAAAAGATGGGTATGCTGCGAATTGGCTGGCTGGAGGAAGTATTCCTTTCAGCATTCCACTTTCGGCACCATCCTCCGCAGGTATTTACACGGTAAGTGTTGAGGTTTATTGGGCAGCCAATAATGGAGTGGGAATAGTTTCCATAAAAGGCCAACAAACTATCAATGTTTCTTCTGAGCCAGTCATTCCACCACCAGCTCTTTCCTGTGCTGCGGGTGAGACGGAATTGTTGAAGAAGACGACATCAGGCTTATCTACTTGGACGGTACCAAATGATGTTTCTTTGGTGAACCTGAAAGTATGGGGTGCCGGAGGTTCAGGTGGTGTGGGTCTTAGTCAGAATGGAACTCAAGAAAGTGGCGCAGGAGGTGGTGGAGGAGGATATGCAGAGGCTGAGCTAAGTGTTACTCCTGGCACTGCCTATGAAATACTTGTGGGTAAGGGCGGAAAGATTGCATATGTAGATATGCCGAAGGCTGGGGCCATAAGGGAAACAATTTCAGCTGGCAGTAGCGAATTTAAAGTACGCGTAAATGGAAAACTTATTTATACCGTAGGATCTGGGGGTGGAGGAAATGCTGGATCACACGGAGGGGTAGCGTATGGTGGAGGAGAATCCGGTAAGGGTTATGACGGGGCAGTAAGTGGTTTTGGAGCAGGTAGCGGTGGATGGGGTATAGGTCAAGGCCCTACACATGCAGATGACGAGTACCGTGCTTCTCATAGTGGTGGCTCTGGCGGTTCCGGTTATTCTTTTGGTCCAGTTAGTATTGTTAGTAAAGTTGGAGATACAGGCTCATCTGTGACAGGAGGACTTCTTCATTATGCACCAGGAAGTGGAGGAAAGGGTGCAAATGGAGGTGGTGGTGGAGTAGCGGGAGCTATTGGTAAAGACGGAGTTTCTCCTGGAGGCGGAGGCGGAGGTTCTTCTAATTCAGTTAGTGTTACCGGAAATGGTGCCGATGGAGCAGTTCTCATCTGTGGAAAAAAGAGTGGAGAAGTTCCTAAAGCCGTTTTACAGAACACACTGATCCTCACCTGTTCTGATCCAGTTGGAGAAGATATGTGCCTTACCGGCAAAACCTATAGTCTTATCGGAACTGTCGCAAATTCTGGGACTAAAATAATAGATTCAATTACAAGCAAGTATGAATACTCAACTAATAATGGAAGTTCATGGATAAGTGACGGAATGCCTTCCGTTGGAATAATAACTAAACTCTTAAATGGCAAGGCGCAGGCAGTTACTTCCCCAAGTGGTTTGAAAATAGGACCAGTGACTGGTTCGAAATACATTTTCAGACTCAATAGTGATGGGAAAGAAACAGCTGTCAACTCAAATACAGTGACACTCACTCCAGCTTCTACGCTAAACATTACAATAGCAGGAACTGGAAGTGGTACTGTGTCGGATGATGGAGGGGCAGTAAAAACTTGTACTTCAGGCAGTTGCTCCCAAGTATTTACTTCCCGTGTAGTTACTAATCTAAAAGCAGTTGCAGGTTCAAACTCTACATTTACAGGTTGGTCAGGAGTATGTAGTGATTCTGCGAAGACATGTGGTGTTGATATGGCAAATGTGCAGAATGTGACAGCGACGTTTACGGCATGTGCTGCGGGAGGTTGTCCGCCCCCTACTACTAGCGAAAATGGGTCAATTACGGTGAATCATCAGCTATCACCACCAAGTACCAAGCCAGCTGACATAACTGCTCTTAATAATGCTAAATGTCGTCTTCAGAAACCTTCATCGGCAAAACAAGTTGTAACTTGTGGTACAGCCCAAAGTAATCTATCGGGGAATCATACTGTGAGTGTAGATAGTAGCATTGATGGATACTCATCAGTCACTTGGACTAGAACTATAGCTGGTAATACAATCGCTGGAACTGGAGATACAGCAAGCTATAATGTAAGTAATGAAAATGTCGTGTTCACCTTCACTTATACTGCTGATCCTTATGTAACTCTGAAAGTGAATGGTGGAAGATATAATAATGGGGATAAATTGGCCGACAGTAGGGCTGATGAAATTCCTATGGCTAGAGTTAGGAAAGGGGAACCGTTTAAGTTGATTGCGGGACCGCTACCCATTCCAGGATTTGATAGGTGTGACGGAGGTATGGTTAATAATCCTAGAGCTGACGGAATATGGAATAAGAGATTTAGCGGTCAAGAACTATCAGATGTATTTAATGCCGGAAAATCAATTGTTCAAGATACATCGTTGGCCACATATTCCATTGGATGTTTCGCTGGTAATGATAATCCAGTTTCCACATTCATTAAGGTACAAGCTATTGACACCTCAATAAACGAGTTTTAAGATAAGTAATCAGTATTACATATAAATGTAAATTCCCTTCGCCGTTGAGCAGAAGGGAATTTATTGTTCTCCATAAGTAAGTCTGTAAAAACTCACAGGAGATGGAGTGTTATCGGTCCAGTTAGCTGAACCAACACAGTCGAGAGAAAGAGTTTCCTCTTTGGGAGAGTGACTCAAATCAGAGTATCGAAGGAGCTTTACCGTTTGAAAAGGAGCTCCTGCATGAACACTGATCGTGGGCTTGCGATTTATCACTGACAAGCCGATTAATGGATTCCTACCTTGGGGATAAGTCTCGTAGGCTCCGTTTACATACATACCACTTACACCATTTTCAAGAGCAACTGTTAGGGTGACTTGGTAAGTATCGTTTGTTAGGAACTTCTGAGGAATTCTAAGCCTCAAACCAGATATGATGGAGAAATCTTGATTATTTCTCACACCAAGTGTGTCACCTTTATACACAAGTTGTGATTCTTGATCCAAGACTACCAAGGTTGCTCTGGTAATGTAAGGCCACCAGATCTCAATGGTTTTTTTGGTGAGCTTAAGATCAAGTGAATCAATCACTGAACTCGGCACACTGTAAGTTCCATCAGAGTTTTTCTGGGGTGTAAACACTAGATTTCCTGTGAATGGTGGTGACACCAAAGCTCCTTTGGGTGTAGCAATGGCAAACTTGATTTCCAAGCTTTTTCCTTCCACCACATTGACCCTCTTTTTCATTTCCTCATTGAAAACTCTTAGAGCCGCTTGTTCAAGCGTCTCGGAGCCAGCAATAGCAGAATACTCTGAATCCAGATATTTATTTGTGTCTTCTGGATTAAAAATTCCTGCTAGTACGAATCTAGCCTGGCTCCTTTGAAAGGATATAAGGCTGTCAATCGAACCGTAAGGTAATTGTTCAAAGAGAAACTGATCGAGCAAACTTTGCGTACTGACCTTGGGTTCTACCCCAAGACCAGTTGCCATCCCTATCAGGAATAGCAGGGAAGCGAGCATCATTTTCATGACGTTCCTTTCTATCTTGAGGTTAACCGCAGTCGAAAACTTACTCTCGACTTTTCAAAGATCGATTACTGGCGTGTTCACAAGGTGAATCGTCAGCGACCATATCTGTGTAGGATTATACACCATATCGCCAAAAAAAGCAAGCTCAGTCAGGGGGATTAAAAGGGGATAAGTGGGGGGATTCAAAGTTAGAATATAGGCTGTGGTGTGCGATACAATGCAACTATTGCAATATAAGGCAAGTTTCCATACTATATATCTATGTATAAAGCGTTTATAACAATTTTAACCACAGATGATTATCTGCCAGGTCTTCTAGTTTTAAACTCTTCCTTAAGGTCTGTAGGGAGTCGATACCCACTCCATGTTTTATTGACTTCCAATATTTCTAAAAATATAGTCAACATATTAGATAAAAATTCAATCTCTCATTCTACCCTGTCCCACGAGATCGGTAATCCCACAGATATAGATATTCATCATAGATGGTTTCCAACCTACTCTAAATTAGCAATATTTGACCAGGCACAGTACAAAAAGATCGTCTACATGGATGTTGACATGCTAACACTTCGCAATATAGACGAGTTATTCGAATGTGCGCATATGAGCGCAATAAATGCGGGTAGCATGCTTCCGAGAAAAAAGGATCGAAGGCATTTAAATTTAAATAGCGGACTCATTGTGATCGAGCCATCCCATCTTTTATTCAATGACATGATGAGTAAGGTAGGAAAAATAGAAAATTTGGAATCAGGAGGTAGAGACAGGACGGTACATGGAAGTGATCAGGATTTTATAAATGCCTATTTCCCAGACTGGCACGACCAAAAGGAATTGCACCTTGATCACAAATACAACATATTTCATTACCACCTCCGCCTTTGGACTTTGCAGAAAGCAGGATAGTGTCAGTACTCTTACGTTCCGTTGAAATGCTCCAAGAGAACTTTTTTGGATTAAAATACTCTTTCATTGTTATCACCTCCTTTGTACTAATTTTTAAGATACAAACTTGCTATCTTATTTAGCTAAAAGGATAACATAGTCAGGGCAGGAGTGTCCATCAGGTCTTATTAATATTATTCAAAGCCCAGCTACATAACATTATTACCGTAAAGATATATTGTGCGACATCATTATAAATAAGCGATGCGGAATAAAAGCCCTGTTCCCTCTGCGTATCCTATCCACAGTTCCGATTGACACCTGACTAATAATTTGCTAACCTTGTGATAGAAGTATGCAATAATAACTTACGAGGCGCTCCGGTGTTCCTTCAGAGTATCTGGAGCTTGAGCTGGAGAATACCACCTTGTGAGACGCTACTTCTGCCAAAGAACCCGCCACTCGGCGGATTTTTTGTTGTCTAATCTGTGTCAATGACCCTCACCTCATTGAATAGTTCCTTACCTCCCTCCCCGATGATATTTGCTTTGAGAATTTGGTAGCATTCTTCTCCAAGAGGTCTTTTTTCTAAGTATCGGGCAAGTGCCCCCGCAATCCAGTCAGCTACCTGTATATTGGCTGTAAAAGTTGAATCTATCATCTCAATCTGGAGAATGGTATCCCTTTGAAGACTTGGAAGCAGGCGAGCTTTTAGAACTTTCTTGAATTCAGCTTCAGACATCTTGCTTAACCTTCTCCGATCGCAGAATACACGGAATTCCCCATCATGGTTAGGCAGCCATTCGGTGAGTAGCTCACCAACTATATTTGTGTAAAGAAGGCCACTTTGGAGTTTGTTCTTTTGGCGATAGTCGCGTGGAATGTTCTGATGAAGCAGATATGCGAATCGTATGCGCACATCAAGCTTTGATATCTGACGGAGTGTTTTGAGGCGTAGCTCATCAGGGATATTTGACGCAGACCATTTTATCTCACTCTGGTCGCGCATCTTTCTAGGGAAATGGCTCCTGCACCAAGCACGAAATCCCTTTGCAATACGCCTTGGCTCCCCCACGGTAAAAGATGCTATCACGAAATATTCCTCGTGATTATGCTTTGTGAACTGTCCGCTTTCGTCTAGAAATATATGTGGCATTTTGGTGAGGTAAATATATCACAAGACTTGGATTTGCAATATGCAAAATATGCATATTGCAGTTGTAAACAAATCCTTTACAACTGAGATTTTGAACTGTTTCCAAAACGGAAACAGTTGCTATAATGTAATTTGTCCCAAAGTGGAACAAGTTGAAAGATGGAGTCAATTATGATATCCTCATGACCATGATAACGATAGTATTTGAATCACACGGCACGACCTTTGATAACGAACAGAAGCTCCCATCAGGATACTTTGATGTGGAGCTATCCCCTCTAGGAGTAAAGCAGTCTGGAGAAATGGGCGAACGACATAAGGACGACCACTTTGACGCAATTTTCTGCTCTGACCTGCAGCGGTCATACAAGAGCGCGGAAATTGGATTTGGCACTAAGTGGCCAATTATAAAGGATGCTCGCCTCCGAGAATGCAACTACGGTGATTACACTCGAAAGCCTGAGATCTGGCTGGATGATGAGAAAGCGCGAAGGATCACAGTTCCCTTCCCAAATGGTGAAAGCTATACAGAGACCACCGCTCGCATGAAAAGTTTCCTTGATGATCTCAAGAAAAACTATGACGGCAAGCGGGGTGGGTATATGAATTAAAGTAGGATAGTCGCAGTCGCAATTGCGTGGAAATAAACCTCCACGCAATTTTTATTTTTTATATAAATTTAGGGTCTTTGTAAATTCTTCCTCGCTACCAAATAATCTCTTTTCCTTGATGACCGGATTATAAATTGCTATTATCCCATCCCATTCCTCTTGACTTACATTCATCATAAATTTAGTTTCTAAAGGTATGTCGTATCTCCAGACTTTCATATAGCCATTTAATTCCCCTGTTCCGACAAATACATCCAGATCATGATCATCTTCGCTCTTATACCCTTCTATGTATCCATAATCTACCGGATATGTGACGCCAGCTAAAGGGTAATCCTTCCATACGGGATCATTTTCTATTTCAAAGGATTTGTAGCTTCCCTTTGGATTTTCTATGACAATTTTTAGATCCTCATTCTTCATATAAATGGAATTCAACCTTCATACCATCCGGATCAATACAGAATATAGCAGTGCCACCAAAATCATCATCAGTAATTCCATTGTTTTCCATCTCAATACCCACTTCTTTTAACCTTTTCTCCACATCTTTCAATTCCTCTATAGTATCGACGTTAAAGGCAAAGTGATCTAGTCCTATTTTATTACGATCAAAATTATTACCTAGCGGTACATTATCTCTCGGTTCTCCAAGTACTAGCATAAATTTTCCGCCCGGATATTTCTTACTATCTGGAACTAGATAGACGTAATCTCTTCCTTCCTCTGTAATCTCCCAACCTAAAGCTTTTTTATACCACTCTCTCGATGATTTTGCATTGCTTACTGTGACAACAATGTGGTGTATATAGTTTTTCATAAAGTGTCCATATCTTATCATATTGCCTGTCTCAAAAACAGTTATCCATCATTCCACTCAGCAAAAAGAAAAACCGAGCAATTACGCTCGGTTCCCCTTTTTAGCTATTAAGCCTTCGCCCAACACCTGGATGAAGCTTTCCATGGCTTCGCTCCCTGCTTCTCATAGAGATATTTGGCATAAGAGACGTTTCCTTCAATCGTATGGATGTCGAAACCGAGCTTCTCGGCTGTCTCACCATGGTATCGGGAATTTATCTGCATCACTCCAATATCGTCCCTATCCACCCTTCCGCGGACCACCTTTCCATTCTTATCGAACTGGCTGAAGGTAGACTCACATCGGGCAATTTCCACTAGGATCGGCGTATCGGCATACTCTTTT
>CALQZK010000005.1 GCA_943349555.1 Candidatus Nomurabacteria bacterium | reverse complement strand
ATGTGAGACAACCACTCTCACAATTGACTGTGAAAATTTCTATTTCTACTGGGCTAGTTGAAATTCTAAAAGATGAAATAAATGTAAAAAAGATCATCTTCAATGTAAAACTGGCAGAGGAAATAATGTTGAATACTGAAATTACTCCAGAGCTGAAAGAAGAAGGGCAGGTCAGAGAATTAATTCGCTCCATCCAGGATTTGAGGAAAGAGGGTAATTTGACGATAAAAGACATAGTAGCTTTGCAGGTCGGTGAACAGTATGAAAACGCGGAAATTTTAAGAAAATTTAAAGAAAATATATCGAAGGCTACTGGCGTGTCAGAAATTATATTTATCCCAGGCAATGTCTCACCACATCTACACAACTCCAGGTTTTATCGTGCATAGCTCTCCGCATGGTGAAGCAGGTAAATTTTTTCTAGTCTTCACTCGCGATCTTGGTATGATCGGCGCCACTGCGCAAGGCGTGCGCCTTTCCCAGTCCAAGTTGCGCTATTATACGCAGGATTTTTCATACAGTCTTTTTTCATTTGTGAGGGGGAAAGAAGTTTGGAGGATGACGGGAGCACAAATTCTAGAGTCAAGAAAACAATGCGGAATTGCCGACATTGAAAATATGAAATTATATGTTCGTATACTATCTCTATTGAAAAGACTTTTGCCTGGTGAAGAGAAGAACGAGAGGCTATTTGATGTGATTGAAGAATTTTATTTATATTTATGCAAGTCTGTGGTAAGTAAAGAAGAAAAGGAAATGGTGGAGTATCTTACGGTTTTGAGAATACTAAATTTACTTGGGTATATCTATAATAAAGATTCTTTTCAGAATATTCTTTCTAATTCTGTCTTAGGTGAAGAGATATTTGAGGAAGTTAAGATTTTGAAAGAATCAATAGTAAAGGAGATAAATAATGGGTTGAAGGAGAGCCAGCTGTGATATAATATATGCCATAATGCCCCCCGATAATCGAGAAAATAAAACAGCAGAAAAAAGCAAGATAGAAGAATTGAAAAAGTCCCTCTACTCTAGGAGCGCTCCGGAAATCCGGGCAAAGAGGCATATGCGCTGGGGGAAGACTGATGTAGGTGAAGTGCAGACGGATTGGGAGCACCCCGCTGAAGACTCGCAAAATTCCGGAAATCCAGCAGAAAAGGAGGAGGTAGAACTTAATAAAAAATACGAAAATCATTCCATGTCTTTTTTTACAAAACTTCTGATCGCATCCGCCGTCTTCTTCGTCATAGCTATGGGGGCGGGTATATACTTGGTTCTGAATGGAGAAAATATTATCTCTGCCAATAACATTGACATTACTGTCAGTGGACCGGTGACAATAGCAGGAGGCGATCCCATCACTTTCGATATCCAAGTCAATAATAAGAATAATGTAAAGCTCCAGACTGTGGACTTGGTTGTGAATTTCCCCTCTGGGACCGTCAATCCCGATGATACAACGAAGGAGCTGAAGCAGTACCAGGAATTGATGGATGATATTTTGCCAGGTGGAATAGCGCAGAAGAGTGTGCGAGCAGTCATCTATGGAGAAGAAAACAGTAAGAAAAACATTACCATAAATATTTCATATAAAGTGGCGGGGTCAAATGCCGTCTTTAAAAAGCAGAAGACTTATCAGGTCCTCGTCAGTTCCTCTCCCATTTCTCTAACAGTCTCATCTTTTAAGGAAGTTACTTCTGGGCAGGAATTCGAGATGGAAGTTACGCTCGCGTCAAATTCCGAAGAGATCATAAGGAATATGCTACTGAAAGCATCATATCCTTTCGGCTTCACTTTCATCTCTTCTGACAAGAAATCCGCAAGTAATATTTCCGTCTGGAAAATTGGGGATATTCCACCTAAGGGTAAAAAAGTTGTGAAATTTAAAGGCAAATTGGAGGGGCAGGATGATGAGGTCAGAGTCTTCAGTTTCACCACTGGCGCACAGTCTATTCGCGACAGCGAGGCTATCGGCACAGAATACGTAACTGCTAGCCAGGAAATTAGCATCAAGAAGCCTTTCATCACCGCTACAATTTCGTTTAATGACAACAATGTCGGCAGTAACAATTCTGGGGAGTTTATTGGTTCCTTCAATAGTCCGGTGAAGGCTACGGTCTCTTGGTTCAATAATCTTCCGACGGCAGTTATTGATGGGGAAATTCATGCCAAGCTTTCTGGCACGGCTTATGACAAAATTTCCGTAGCTCCTGGCGAAGGGTATTACAAGTCTGTGGATAATGAAATCGTCTGGAATAAGATCACGACATCGAGCTTGGGAAATATTGGCCCTGGCGAGAGCGGAAGTATTAACTTCTCTTTCACCCCGCGCGACTTCAGCACGCCTCTAAAGCCTGTTTCGAATCCAAATCTTTCCGTCAATGTCGACGTCCAGGCCAAGCGCCTTTCCGAAAGCAATGTTCCAGAGAACCTTGTTTCCAGCGCCAAGCGTTCGATGAAGATTTCTTCTCGATTGAGCCTTTCTTCATCTGTTGTGCGATCCCAAGGTCCTTTTACCAACACCGGGTCAATCCCTCCACGTGCAGAAAAGCAGACAACATATACTGTCATGTGGACAGTCAATAATACCGCGAACACCGTAACCGGCGCAGAAGTCCGAGCTCTTCTCCCTGCGTATGTAAAATGGACAGCCAAGACTAGCCCAGCCGGAGAAGATATTTCTTACAATAGCAATACCGGCGAAGTTGTCTGGAGGACAGGCAATGTGAGTGCATACACTGCTAATACTTCCCAGGCTCGACAAGTTTCTTTCCAAGTTGCCATCGAACCGAGTGTCGCACAAGTGGGCCAAGTGCCATTCATGGTCCAAGATACTACTCTTGTTGGTAGAGACGACTTCACGGGGGAAAATCTGACAAGCACGGCTCCTGCTTTGACAACACGCTTTAGCACGGATCCTTCGTATAAGGAGGGTAATGACGCAGTAGCGCCTTAGAGGGATTTAGGCTAGAATAGGCGCATGTCAAAACCGGAGGAAACAAAAATGGAGAAAGTCGTGTCTTTGTGTAAAAGACGGGGATTCATTTTTCAGGGATCGGAAATATACGGAGGTCTTTCTGGTATATATGATTACGGTCCTCTAGGTACGGACTTGAGACATAATATCAAGCAATATTTCTGGGATAACTTCATCAAAGAAAGAGATGATGTCTATGGTATGAGCGCAGCGATATTAATGCCTTCTCGTGTCTGGGAGGCGTCCGGCCATACGGAACTTTTCACTGATCCTCTTGTGGAATGCAAAGTTTGCCATGAAAGAGTGCGGGCAGACCAGCCAGAGGCGATTGCAGATCATGAATCAAAGCATAAGAAAGAAAAAGTTGAATGGTCAAAGCCGACAGTCTTCAATCTTCTTGTTGAGACAAAATTGGGCGCTTCAGAAACTACTGCCGCAAAAGTAAATTTACGGGGAGAGATCACACAGGGCGTGCACGTCAACTTCAAAAATATTCTTGACTCAATGCATCCAAAGATTCCATTTGGAATTGGGCAGATAGGCAAGGCATTTAGAAATGAAATAACGCCTCGAGATTTCTTATTCCGTCAGCGTGAGTTTGAACAAATGGAATTGCAGTATTATATAAAACCCGAAGAAGCGGAAGGCAAGAGAGTTTTTGAATATTGGAAACAATTTGCTTTCGATTGGTATCTCGGCTTGGGATTTAAAAAAGAGAATCTACGATTGAGACAGCATGCCTCGGATGAAAGAGCACATTATGCAAAGGATGCTTGGGATATAGAATACAATACTCCTTTTGCTGGATGGAAAGAAGCATGGGGCATACATCATCGCGGTGATTGGGATTTGAGAAGGCATAGCGAATATTCCGGAGTAGATATGTCATATTTTGATGAGGAAAAGAAAGAAAGATTTATTCCTTGGGATATTGAATGTTCCGGTGGTGTTGACAGGGCAGTTCTATTTGTCCTTCTCGAGGCTTACACCGAAGACGAAGTAGATGGCGAGAAAAGAATATATCTAAAACTCTTACCGCGAATCGCCCCAATAAAAGTCGCCGTTTTTCCATTGCTAAAAAACAAGCCAGCTCTGGTAGAAAAAGCCCGAGAGATATACATAATGTTGAAAAAAGAAATTGATGGAGTCTCTTTTGACGACAACGGAAATATAGGAAAAAGATACCGAAGGCAGGATGAGATTGGAACGCCGTATTGTGTGACTGTAGATTTTGAGACTATTGAGAAAGGTGCTGGCGTGACTATACGGGATAGGGATACAGGGAAGCAGGAGAGGGTGAAAATTGATGAGTTGACAAAATATCTAAAAGTAGTATAATGGGAGAGTAGTGTTCTTCATGTGGGGAAATGTAGTACCTGCATACAAATAAAAACAAGGTAAATCAAAGGAAAAAGACTATGTCGAAAAATGACATTCTCGGCTCGCTTGTGCGAGTTTTGGTAACCGTCCCGGAAGATCGGCTCGGAATTGTGAAAGACTTTTCTCTTAAGCTCGCAGGAGCAGAAGGAGGAGAATGGGAGGAACAGGGGAAATTATTCCTCCGAAAAGAACTTCCAGAGACTCCACCGGCAGAGGAAGAGAAGCTTGAACCAGAAGTCTTGCTCGACCACATCGTTAAAGTTGATCGATCCACAAAACTGGTTTTTCCAGATTGGACGAAGAAGATCATGCATCCGGAAATTCAGGATGTGGGTCCATCGGAATTTGACATCACTCAGGTGGAGCGATGGCTCCATGATGATCAAAAAACTGGGTGGGTAAATGGTACGAAGATTTACGAGTTCCATAAGGACAACGATATGCTCAAGGATGACTTTGGACTGCGAGAGTTGCTCGCGATTCAAGCTAAAGGAATCAAATTTTTCCGAACGCACCTCAAGGGAAAAGTTCTTTATGGATGGAAGTCAGTCGTTCTGAACGACAATGGCAACCTCCGCGTGCCGTATTTCGTTGAGAGCGGCGGCGAGGTCATCCTGGACTGGGACTGGCTCGATAGCAACTTCTTCTCCTACGGCCCGGCTTTGCGCCTCGCAAGTAGTTCTCAAGATTCAGTCGCTAAGATCTCCTAAGACCCTTAGCACTGTGTCCTTCGAAATGGTGGTATGCCACCCAGCTAAGAATGACATGCTGTTGACATTCAATCCTCACTACAACAAGTGGGGATTTAACTTTCATATTTTGATATACTGAACATTGGTAGTAGGTGAATATGCATGGGACTAAGGTTCCATGCCGCCGAATCCAGTATCCATGTGTCGAGAATATTTTGAATCAAGGTTCAAGATAGAGTGACACATGCAGACACTTCAAAAAAAGAAGCTACTTGGTAGAGAATGCTAAGGCATTAAATATGCCAAATAAAATTCAACTCGGAGAATGTTTTTCGTGCTATTCTATGAGTGGTGGTACAGACGGCATTCTCTACACTCGTTCTGAACGACAATGGCAACCTCAACGTGCCGTATTTCATTGAGAACAGCGACAAGGTCATCCTGAACTGGAACTGGATCGATAACAACTTCAACTCCAACAACCCGGCTTTGCGCCTCGCAACTCGCTTCGTTTCTCCCTAGCTTTATGCCGGGGAGTTTTGTTTTATATTATTTATCAGTTTTCTCGTTAATACTTCTCTCCACTTGTCCGTACCATGCGCCAAGTCTCCTGCCGATTTCGCTCAAAGGTTCAGATAAGGCAATGTATTTTTTATCATCGAAACATCGTGTTTCCCATGCTACGAGTAATAATACTTTTGAAGTATCCAATTTGATAATTGCTTGGCGAATATAAGGACCCTTCCTATCTTTTGGTAAAAATGCCGCGGTAGAAATGGATTCTATGACTTCTATAAAGAAATTATCGATCTTGATGCCGAGAGAATATTTTGCCGTATTTGGGAAAATCTTCAAAACATCTTTCCACAGCTTATACACAGATACTACCTTCAAAAGCACTGGTAAAAGTGTTGGGGGGGGGTAGCTTTATAGCTATGAGCCGAGTTAAATTTATCCATGCTTACGACCATATCATTTCTATGGAAAATTTACTAGCCGCTTGGAAAGAATTTATAAAAGGAAAGCGCAACAAGAAAGATGTACAGGAATTCCAGTTGAGATTATTTGATAACATCTATAATCTGCATTTGGAGTTGAAAAATAAAAATTACCATACTGGAGGATACCATATGTTCAAGCTCCACGACCCGCGCCCTCGAGATATCCACAAAGCTTCAGTAAGGGACCGCCTATTGCATCACGCAGTTCACCGCCAGCTCTACATATTTCTAGATAAGACTTTTATTGATGATTCTTACTCATGCAGAGAAGGGAAGGGAACTCATCGTGCATTAAATAAATTCAGGAGATTTGGATATAAAGTCACTTCCAATAATACGAAAACTGCCTGGGTTCTCAAGTGCGATATTAAAAAATTTTTCGCTTCGATCGATCAGGAAAAATTGCTGAAAATACTTGAAGTCCATATTCCCGATAAAGATATTTTGTCTCTCTTGTCAATTCTCATAAGAAGCTTTCATGGCAATATACCAGGAACAGGATTGCCACTAGGAAATCTTACATCACAAATATTTGTCAATGAATACATGAATGAATTCGATCAATTTATGAAACATACAATCAAAGCTAAATATTATCTTAGGTACACTGACGATTTTATAATTATGAATCAAGATAAGATATTACTTCAGAACATGCTAATCGAAATAAAGAAATTTCTGCATGAAAAATTAGGATTAACCCTGCACCCCAACAAAGTTTTCCTAAAAACTCTTGCATCCGGAATCGACTTTCTCGGCTGGATTCATTTTCCTCACTATCGCGTATTGAGGACATCGACGAAAAGGAGGATGATCAAGAATCTAAAAGACAATCAAAAAGCAGAGACTATCGCTTCGTATAGAGGAATGCTTAAACATGGGAATACCTACAAGCTCCAGCAAAAAGTTTTTAAAACACAGTAATTAAAGTCCTTAAATATCCGTCATACAGATGTACTCATAATCACCCTTGCTTTCCTACTAAAAAATGTTAAAATCCCACTATGTCAAACAATGTAGAATATAAAATTGAATATGGCGTGGACAGGGAAACTAATCAAGTTACTGCTACTATCCCAGAACTAAATCACCTATCCTCATTCGGTAGTTCTTTTGCTGAAGCAGAGGCTAATGTCAAAGAAGCAGCTTTGGGTTATATGGAGGTTCTTACTCAAGAGAATAGAGAAATTCCAAAACCAGCATTTCATACAGAGGGTACATATTTAAAAATCTTTATTCCCAAGATAGCTTAAAGGTTATGGGAAGATTAGGTCCACTATCATCAAGAAAAGTCATCAAGAAACTTAAGAAAGCTGGCTTTATAGAAACTCATCAAAGAGGCAGTCATCTTTATTTAAAAAATGATGATGGAAACAGAATTGTGACCGTTCCAATCCATGGTTCAAAGGATGTACCAATCGGGACTCTCTATAGTATAGTTGTACGACAAGCGGGCTTATCTGTTGACGAGTTTAATAACTTATAAAATATTCCACATGACCTTCACGAAAACCATTCTCAAAAACGGCTTGAGAATAATAACTATTCCAATGCAGGACAATCCCGCCGTGACTGTCCTCGTCATGGTCGAAGCCGGCTCGAAATATGAGACAAAAGAGACAAATGGCATTTCCCATTTCCTCGAACATATGATTTTCAAAGGAACACCTCGACGACCGAAGGCAAGCGACATTGCCAGGGAACTCGACAGTCTCGGTTCAGAGTACAATGCCTTTACCTCCGAAGAATACACCGGCTACTATGCCAAAGTTGACCCTAGGCATATCGATACAGCTCTAGACATTGTCTCCGACATGTATCAGAATCCGCTTTTTGAAGCGAGTGAGATAGAAAAAGAAAAAGGCGTCATCATAGAAGAAATAAAAATGTACAAGGACTTGCCACAGAGGGAGGTACATCATGTATTGGGTAAGTTGATGCATGGAGACCAGCCAGCAGGATGGACAGTGTTGGGACCAGAAGAAAATATCAGGTCTTTCAATGAGAAAACATTTCTAGATTACCGAGCAAAGCATTATGTGGCGAGTTCAACGATTGTAATTATTGCCGGTCAAATTAAAGAAAAGGAGATCATAAAGAAAGTTGAAAAATTATTCGCGAAAATTCCGCAGGATAAAAAAGCAGGGAAGCTGGCAGTCAAAGAATCGCAGAAAAATCCACAAATTGCTTCAGTCTATAAGAAGACAGATCAGACTCATCTCGCCTTCGGCATCAGGTCATTCCCCGTGAATGACAAGAGAATTCCAATCATGAAAGTCCTCTCTGCTGTACTTGGAAAAGGCATGAGCTCGCGCCTTTTCTCGCGAATGAGGGACGAGTTGGGAATCTGCTATTACATCCACACTTCTCATTCTGCGTATACTGACCATGGCGAACTTAATATTTCTGCAGGATTGGATACAAAGCGAGTGGAGCTTGGAATTAAAAATATAATTATCGAACTTAATAGACTGAAGGATGAATTGGTCTCGGAAGTAGAACTTAAGAAAGCCAAGGACTATATCGCAGGCACCAGCATGCTGAACCTGGAGACATCGGACGCACAGGCGGACTTTGCCGGGCATCAGGAAATATTGAAAAGGGAAATAAGGAAGCCAGAGAAGATTATTGAGGAGATGGGGAAGGTGACGGCCAAGAAAATCCAAAAATTGGCAAAAGAAATCTTTGTAAATAAAAATTTAAACATGGCAATCATCGGTCCATACAAGGAGAAAAATAAGAATAAAAATAGATTTGATAACCTGGTCACCTTTGATATACTTAACAAATGAATGAAAGCCGAGATATAAGCATTACTATCCGCTCCAGTACAATCATCAAGACAGTCCTACTCCTTGCCTTGGCTGCTTCTCTTTATTATATAAAAGACATTGTGCTGGTGGTCTTGACTGCTATTGTCATAGCTTCCGCAGTAGAGCCATTAACTTATTGGTGTGCCAGACATAGGATCCGACGTTTGCCGGCAGTCATGGGAATATATTTGATTCTAGGTTTATTCTTGGCTGTTTTTTTTATATTTTTCCTGCCTCTGGTAGCTAGTGATATATTGGTCTATCTCAATAACTTTCCGGAGAACATCAGTTTAAGCGATGTCTGGAATCCAATAAGTGAAGTTGATTTTTCTTTTTCTATAAAGGAATTTGTCGACGCTTCTAAATATATTCTTACCGGCACGGGAGCGGGAGCATTCAGGACCGCCAGCTTTATTTTCGGTGGAGCCTTGAGCTTTATCCTCATGATCGTCCTCTCTTTTTATCTTGCTGTGCAGGAGGATGGAGTGGGAAGTTTCTTGAAAATTGTCAGTCCTATCAAGCATCATGAATACATTATCAATCTTTGGAAAAGATCGCAGAGGAAGATCGGATATTGGATGCAGGGACAGCTTCTTCTGGCTGTCATCGTGGGAGTACTTGTTTATCTTGGTCTTATGGTCCTCGGTGTAAAGCATGCTCTTCTACTGGCTTCTGTGGCTGCAGTCTTCGAAATTATCCCTATTTTCGGCCCTATTCTTGCTGCGGTTCCTGCTGTCCTTATCGCTTTTGTTGATGGGGGAACGACGCAAGTTTTCTTTATTATTGGTCTCTATCTCATCATCCATCAATTCGAAAATCATTTGCTCTATCCTTTAGTGGTCAGGAAAATCGTAGGAATTTCTCCAATCGTTGTCATTCTCGCCCTAGTCATTGGGGCTAAGCTTGCAGGCTTCCTTGGTGCAATTCTGGCTGTGCCAATCGCTTCTGTTCTCATGGAGTGGGTAGGTGATTTAGAGAAACACAAGAGATCATTCAAGACAATTGCTTAATAATCTGCCATGAAAAACTTTTACATTACAACAACATTACCCTACGTAAATGCAGAACCTCATGTCGGCTTTGCCATGGAATTTATCCGCGCGGATGTTATTGCTAGGGAGAAGAAGATAGAGGGTTATGATGTCTTCTTTAATACCGGGACTGATGAGCATGGGACAAAAATACAGAGAAGCGCAGAAGCTCTAGGTGTAAGTACAAAGGAATATGTTGATAAAGCTTCGGAAAAATTCAAGGATTTATTATCTCTACTTGGCATTTCATCAAACACTCATTTTATCCGGACAACTGATACGAAGCATGTGAAAGCTGCTCAAGAATTTTGGAAGATATGTGATAAGAATGGATTTATATATAATAAAGATTATACGACGAAGTACTGTGTCGGCTGTGAATTGGAAAAAACAACTTCCGATTTGGTTGATGGTAAATGCCCCATTCACCCATCTCTCACCATAGAAGAAATAAAAGAAGAAAATTATTTCTTCAAATTCAGCGAATTCCAAAAGCCTCTTCTGGCGCTGTACGAAGAAAATCCCACTCTGGTCACCCCATCCTTCCGCTTCAATGAAATAAAATCTTTTGTAAAAAGTGGACTGGAGGACTTCAGCATTTCCCGCTTGAAGAGCAAGATGCCATGGGGAGTGCCTGTGCCTGGAGATGATGCTCATGTTATGTATGTCTGGTTCGATGCTCTTGTCAGCTATATTTCCACGCTTAATTGGCCGGATGATAAAGATAGTTTCGATAGATGGTGGATCAAGACTGGGGGGGTTGTGCAGTATTGTGGAAAAGATAATTTGCGTCAGCAGTCCGCAATGTGGCAAGCCATGCTTATGGCGGCAAGACTGCCAAATTCCAAGCAGATAGTCATCAACGGCTTCATCACTGGAGAAGGAGGAATAAAGATGAGCAAGACTCTTGGGAATACCATCAATCCTATTGATGTTGTGAAGGAATACGGCACAGATGCTCTGCGCTACTTCGTTTTGAGAGAAATTTCTCCATTTGAAGACAGCCCTTTTACCATGGAAATGTTTAAGGAAGCCTATAATGCAAATCTGGCAAATGGTCTGGGCAATCTCGTTAGCAGAGTCATGAAGATGGCGGAGACGAATGATATAAGTGTGGAGCAGACAGAAATGGTCGATGTAAAAAAATACGCGGCGCTCTATGACAGTTATGAAATAAATAAAGTCTGTGATGATATCTGGGCGCGTATCCAGTCTGCGGATAAATATATACAGGAACATGAGCCTTTCAAGACGATAAAAAGTAAAGACAAAGTCGGCAAAGACAAAGGAGTATTACAGATACAGTTCTTGTTGGCTGAGGTGGCGCATATCGGAATTCTTCTTGCTCCAATTCTGCCAGAAACATCAGAAAAAATTGCAAAAGCGATAAAGGATAATAAAATTAGCGAGCCATTGTTCATGAGGAAATAATTATGAAATATATAGATGTCCATTGCCATCTTCAATTTCCTGAATATGATGCTGATAGAGAAGAGGTTATAGCTAGAGCACAGAGAGAAGAAATAGGAATTATAAATGTCGGAACTGATATTCCCATGTCAGTAAAGGCAATTGAGATTGCGGAAAATCATAAAGACATATATGCAACAGCAGCAATCCATCCTAATCATACGAAAGAAAAATTTGATCTATCTGCCCTGGCAGAGCTGGCAAAGCATCCGAAAGTTGTAGCAATAGGGGAGTGCGGTCTAGACTATTTCCGATCATTGCCGGAAGACTTTGAAAGACAGGAGGAAGTTTTTATTCAGCATATTGAGCTGGCAAATAAAGTAAATAAGCCTCTCATGTTACATATCAGGAATGCCAAGAGCAATGACGGCGGAGATAATTTGAATGCCTATAAAGATGCCCTAAAAATCTTAAAAGAGTATTCCAAAGTGCGTGCGAACTTCCATTTTTTCACTGGAACGCAGGAAAATTTAGATGAGATTATTGGCATGAATGGCATGGTTTCCTTCAATGGAGTAGTGACATTTGCTAGAAGTTATGATGCAGTGTTAAAAAGTGCTCCAATCGATCGAATAATGTCAGAAACTGACGCACCTTATCTTGCTCCAATTCCAAATCGCGGAAAGCGCAACGAACCCTTATTTATCAAGGATATATCGCATACTATCGCTTCTATAAGAGGCGAAATGGTAGACAAAATTTTACCTCAATTAGTTGACAATGCTAGAAAGATGTTTGCTATTTAAATCTTTATCGAATCTTTATCAGAAATTTATCGAATCTTAATCTCGCTTTGTTAGAGTTTACATGCCGTTCACCACGGCGTCTGTGCTTGATTTATTTCTCTAATGTGGTAATGTACTTGCACGTGCATTTTAACAAAATAATAGTGTGATCAGTCCTGGCTCGCACGGCCATGCTTCATTAACTCTTATCTATAGAGTAAAAATGAATTACTGTTCACCAAATAACACATGACAGAGACATTATCGACGAAAGACGGGGCATTGAAGGTCTATGAAATAGGATACCTTCTGGTGTCCTCGGTTCCTACGGAAAAAGTGGCAGATATCGCTACTTCCCTTAAGGACGTTCTTTTAAAAAAACCAGGGAAAAAGGCAGCGGAAATCATTTCCGAGGAAACTCCAGAGCTTATCGAGCTTTCCTATACCATGATCAAGAAAATTGGGACTGCAAACCAGAGATTTGATCGAGGATACTTCGGTTGGATCAAGTTCGAGCTTTCCGCTTCGGAGATCGAAGAAGTGAAGAAGACATTTGAAATGCATCCTGACATGCTGCGAATACTTCTCATTATCACGGTTAAGGAAAATACTTTCCTCGGTAAAAAGGCTCCAGAATCAGCCACAGTTGTTGCTACAGAAACATTGCCAATTCCTGGCATAGTTTCCCCGGTCATTCCAGCTTCAATAGAAGATATGGATAAAAGCATAGACGAAATGGTGAAAGAGGCGTAGTATTATCAGTATAATAATCACGCACAAATATGTTTTTAAACAAAGCAATTGTAATAGGGAATATAGTAAGAGATCCAGAACTGAAAGCCTTGCCAACGGGGATCAAGATCTGCACAATGGCAGTCGCTACTAACAGGGTCTGGAAGGATAAGGATGGCAAGAAGCAGGAAGGTGTTGACTATCATAATATAGTCATCTTCGGACGTTCTGCCGAGACTACAGCACAGTACATGAAGAAGGGTTCCAGTGTCCTTATCGAAGGACGTATGCAAACACGTTCTTGGGATGATAAGACCAGCGGGGAGAAGAAGTACCGCACGGAGATCGTTGCAGACACTGTTCAGTTCGGCTCATCGCCTAGAGGTGGATCGCCGTCAACTGGAGGGGCAGCTGCAGGATCCAAGTCCGGCGCCCCGGCAGATGATGCAAAGGATCTTCCACCAGCAGGAGCCATAGAGTATCCAGAAGAAGAGATTAATCCAGATGATATACCGTTCTAGTTGGTAAATAAAATAAAAAATAAATAAAATGATCAAACAGTGTTATTTCTTACAAAACAATATAAGGCAGATAGACTATAAGGATACGGAAATTCTAAAGAAATTTCTCAATCCTCATGGGCGTATGATTAGCCGGAAAAAGTCCGGAGTCTCTGCAAAAAGCCAGCGACAGCTTGCTGTAGCAGTAAAGCGCGCGCGCTTCATCGGTCTATTGCCGTACGTTGCGAGGTAAGAGAAAAGGTATTTAGAAATAGGAAAGAAGTATGTCTGGAGGGGGCTACGCAGGCGGGTAGCCGAGTCGGAGCGAATCGCCAGCAGGCGATTACGCGTACCCCGGAAGGCATACTTCTTTCCTATTTCCCTTCACAGCCTACTTCTCCTCTTTTCTTATTTCCCCACTCTTTCCCTATATTCTCCCGTCTCCGTATTTATCCTTATCACATCTCCAACATTCACAAAGAGGGGAGCGTTGATAGTTGCGCCTGTCTCCAAAGTGACCACCTTGCCTCCGCTTGTGGCGCTATCGCCCTTTACATTTGGTGGAGCTTCTGTAACTTTCAATTCCACGCTGGCTGGAAATTTAAATCCTATAGTCTGCTCGCCGAATAGTAGTTGTGTAAGGACGGAATTAGGTTTCAAGAATCGGCTTTGAGGACCTACGGCATCTTCCGTCAGGCTGAATCTCTTGCTTGGATTTTCTGGATCGCAGAAGAAAAATTCTCCTCGGTTATTGTAAAGGTATTTTATTTCCTTGCTTTCGATTTCAGCTTCCTGGACTTTTTCTGACTGATGGAAAGAGTATTCAGTGACCTTTCCACTGATCATATTCTTCAATTTAGTAGCATTGACCGGCTTCCTCTGCTGTTTGCGAAAGACATGAGAAGAAAGCACTTCATAGGGTGCTCCATCAAGTATGATGTATTTTCGCTCTACGATCTCGTTGTATTCAAGCATGGACATACGGGCATTCTATATGATTTAAAGAAAAAAGCAAAATATCTGTGGTTATTCAACATTTTGATTAAGTTGGGATTTTATGTAAGAATGGGAAAGTAGGGAAATAGATGTACTTGACAAAGTACTGGAACCGTGTCGGAGTTGGTCTAACGAACATCTTTGCTAAAGATGCAGGCCCTTTAAAGGCCTCGAGGGTTCGAATCCCTCCGGTTCCGCCAGATTTCCAACTTTGAACCGTAGCAACTGCAAGGCTTTTTGAGCCTTTCGGAGGCTTAGGCGGCTCGATGTTGGAAACTTGAGTCGGACTTTGTAAGTCCATCAAGATATCAAAGACTGGCGTCCAAATGGGCGTCAGTTTTTGATTTTTGACGATGAACCCATCGAAACAAAGCTTCATAATCGTACGCTTCTGGTAGTCACTGCTTTTATGGAACACTTCCTCTGCGTGATCCGTGAAGTCTAGTAGCTCGTTGAATTTCTGGACGAATTTGTCTGACTTACCCTCAAGTATTGCCAAGCGATCCTGATACATTTCCTTCTCCCTCAGAAGCTCGTCCTGAATCTTTACGAACACCTCGGCATCAATGATGCGCTTGGAACGATCCACCACGATATTCCGGATCTGCTGTTGTACCCTGACCAGCTCATGCTTGAGACTCTTGCGCTCACGTTCTTCCTGAGATAGACGCTCTTTGGCAAAGTGCTGGAAGTAAGCATCCAAGACCTTCTTAAACTTATCTGGCAAATGCACACGGGAAAGATGACCTGCGATCTGATCCTCGGCCAGCTCCCATCGCATGTATTTGCGTTCCGGACAGTTCTTGTCTTTCCAGTGACTGCAGGAGTAATAGAGATGACCCTTTTGTGTCTGACCGCAAAACATTGAACCGCAATCGGAACAGCGCATAAATCCGGAAAGCGCATAAGAATGTTTGCGAGACCGATCAGCTTAGTGATTGTTGTGCTGGATTTTCTCCTGAACGTCGTCGTAGACTTTCTTCGTGATCAATGGTGGGAAGTTTGCCTGACAAGTTGCAGATCGGGTTTTTATAAGACCGTAGTAAAGCGAGTTGGCGAGAATGTGCTCAAGTGTCTTGCGACCCACCATTAAGCCACCACGAGTGCGTAGACCACGCTTATTGAGATCAGCGGACAAAGACTCGTATGAATACTTACCGGTGGCGTAGAGCTCGAATGCCAGTTTGATATATGGGGCCCGAATGTTATCGACTATAAGGGACTTAGTCTTCTTGTCGTTCAGATACCCGAGCGGTGCGACCCCAGGGAACCGACCACGCTCTACGGCCTCTTTAAGACCCTTCCTGACCTCCCAGCTGATGTTCTGAGACGTCCACTGGGCAATTGAGGACATGATGTTCTCGACCAGCTCACCGGAGAAAGACTCGTCGAATTGCTCGACCACTGAGATTAATCGGACGTCGTGCTTTTTGAGCATCATCTTGATGGCCGCATAGTCTGCGACATTGCGACACATACGATCCAACTTGTGCATTAAGATAACGTCAATCTTAGAATCGGTCTTTGCCCGGTGAAGCATTTTCTGAAGCTGTGGACGTTCGACCGTTCGAGCCGATTCACCCTTCTCCTCGTAGATGCCGTCCGGAGCAAGAGTCCAGTGGTGATCCATGCCGTACTTTTGGCACGCTTTGACCTGTGCCGGGATACTGAGTTCTCGTTCGGCCTGACGAGAGGTAGAGACACGGCCGTAGACTAAATAGTTTGTCATGTGATTTTAGAAATTGTTTATAATTTTTTGACCTTTTGTTTATTACTGATCCTCTAAAATGGCTCAGGGCTCACCTTGCGGAGAGCCCTGTTCGTTAATACTTCTTAATGTGATACACCAGCCGACCTATCATCTTGCTCTCCGTGAGATGGTAGGTCTTTTTGAATCCTTCCTTCTCCGGCCGGAGCTCAAGATGATCGCCCCGTTCGTGGTAGTAAGTCATCACTAGACCATCTGGCGTACTCATGATCACGATGTCGCCATTCTTTGGAGGAATGTCGGCATCAAGGATGATGAAGTCTCCGGCGAGGATACCTGCATCGGGGAGTGTGAGATCAGACACACGAAGCCCAAACACTCGATGACCCGGTACGACATTGTCTTTCGGGAGCATTACGAAATCGCTCGTTCGACTTAGGTGACCATCGAGATCGTCGATGGGAATTGCTACGAGCACCGGCAATTTAAAATGACCATCACTCGAAAAACTTTTTTTCAATTCCTCGAGCCCTTGCTCAAGTTTGGTGGTGGCCTCCTGAACGCGCTTCTCTCCGGCGTCATTGATGTCGAATTTATAATTGCCCTCCATGCTGACCTGTTGGATCTTCCCTTCAGTCCACTGCCTCCTGACCTCCTCCTCGGGGAGTTGGTATGCCTTAGCGAAAGTGGCCAGTTGTTTCTGAGACGGGATGCGAGCTCCGTTCTCCAACTGACTGACGTAGCTAGACGAAAAGCCAAGTCGCTCGGCCAGCTCTTTTATAGTCCATTTATTCGATTCCCTCTGTTTTTTTAGATATGAGCCAAATGACATATTTGTTGATTTTGCTTAATCCAATAATGGCGACCTAGTGGCTTTAGTGTAGCAAATCTGCAAACATTAAGCAACTTTGCTTATCCACACCCTAATATATTGACCTAGTAAGCAAAATTGCTTAATATGACTAAGAGGTCTATTAGCTAACCAATATGAATAAAGCACCAACAAATATACGGCTGAGAGATCTCCGTATCAAGAAAGGTTTGACGCAATACCAACTTGCTCGGATTCTCGGGTTTCGCCATAACACAGCGATCAGCCGATACGAGACTGGTCGGAAGCGGCCAAATCTTGAAACTGCCCAGCGAATTGCTCTCGCGCTGGGGGCAACAGTAGAGGAGGTCTTCCTGCCGTGAACAGGAATGCGAAGTAAATAAAAGTGTGAGGTCACTCTTATGAATCGCAACACATGTCACAACCAACAAAGGACGAGGAAGCCCTCATTGGGCTTACCAAGAATGCTCTCGCTGATGTCCTCGGCCGAGAGCCTACCAAGCAAGAGGTTTGGCGTGTCCATGCTGGCTTTAAGCGCATGGCGTTCATGCTCTTGGAGCACTTAGATCACATCAAAAAACATGACAATGAAAATCATGATCAAGAGACTTATCCGGAGGATATGGACAAGGATGACGAGGAAGTCGCCGACCCGACGGGATCTCTTGGCACGGAGGGAGAGTCTGCTGAGTAATTTCACAATCCGCGAATTGGAAAATCCGACCATGCGCCGGGACTTTTGTAGAGCGATGGACAACATCGACCGGGCCCTGCCCAAATCCAGAGAGTGGTAGATGGCGCCTTACTCTCCCCTCAATGGCGCCAGACGTGAAGGGAGGAATAAGGCGCGGTCTGGTCAACCACTCGCCTTTATTATTCGTGGCCATGTCGGATGAAAAAATAAAAGTTAGAGATTTAAGAAATGGCGATTGGTATTGGATCAACAAAGTGATCCTTGATGAGTACGGAGAGAAACTCAAGCCGATCGGCATCGCAATTTATAACTGCCTGGCGGCTCATGCCAACCAGGAGGGTTTTTGTTTTCCGTCCCACAAGCACATTGCCAATAAAATAGGTGCGAGCATCTCGAGCGTGCAAAGAGGCATTCGGCAACTCATAAAACTAAACCTCGTTCGCAAAGGCCGACAACGCTATCACAACCTGTACTACCTCTTAAAACTAGATAGGTCATATAGACCGACCTCAAAAGAGATCGGTCAGTCAGACCGGCACATCGGTCAACCTGACCGGTCAGATCAGTCAGCTGGAACTACTAACAAGAATAAAGAAAAAGATTTAAATAAAAAGAATTACGGATCGCATGAAAAAACTGTGGATAACCTAAGTGAAGCGAGGGCGATGCTGGCCGCAAAGATGTCGATGAATGGCATGAAAAAGAGATCGGCAATGGATGATACCTAATTTGCCCGTTAGCCAGTCCGGGAGGTAGTCGACCCCGGACAGCGACGAATTATTAATTAACTATGATCGAGGATATCTGAGGCCGGGGCCCGAATGGCACACGAACCGTTCTTTGAAGTTTGAGGCCTCTATTGCCAATCGGAACGGAAACCTACCACAACGTCGGGTTGGCAACAGACCCCTCTGGAAAAACAACTATGGAAAGAGAGGAAAACATAGGCAATTGTCCGCATTGCACTAGGATCATCTTCAAAGATGCCATTTTCAATTCCGAGGCCTCATTCTCCACGCGTTGCCCACACTGCAACAAAGCTGTAAGAGTGATCATCAAACACAAAGTTGAGATCAAACTTATAGCGGTTACAGATGAACGCAACTCAAAGAAAGGTCCCGGTCCCGGCATTGTTGTAGTAGTTCTTGCGCTTTATCTGCCGACCATCATTCACCATGTGATGAGCCACGCAGACGATATAATCGATATCCTGACATAACCCAAGCACCTTGAGAGCTGAAAACAAAAAGGAGCTACGTGTTAGCCCCTTTTTGCCATTTGTTTGCCCTTGTGGCGAGCTTTGCCCGAGGGTTGACCTTTGACACGCTTTGCCAACCGACCGAGCCGTGGGACGAAATTTGAACCCTTTATAGATTATTTATTTCTGCTTTAATCTCATCCATCTTTGTTGCCTGTTCAGAAGCAAAAGAAATTAAGTGTTCCTTGGGGTTAAAAACAAAAAGATGATCTAAGCGTTTGCTACCTCCGGAATCTTCGGTATAACTTCCCGCGTCAGATTGAAAATATATAGTGGTTAAAACAAGCATATCTTGTGGCGAAATTCCTGCCATATCTGCCATGACTTGCAAGTTCTCAGCCGCTTTTTTGGGCGATATTTTTCCCTGAAAACATTCGCCGATTGGATCATCAGATAATAATGCTTGAGCAAGTAATTTTTTATCCTTTTCAACACTAAGGTCATCCAATATTTTACTCATTTGCTCCCACGTATAGGCGTGCTCTTTTTCAGGGCTCTCTTCAACAATTGATTTCGGTTTCCCTAAATCATGTAGTGCTAAAAATAATCTCAAAAATCCACGATCGAAATTTTTTAATGTTTCTGAAGTAGCCAAGTATTTTTCAAATTGCCCTAGTACTCTTCGAGTATGAACTTCGAGAGGGATATCTGCCGCTCCAATACCATCAAATAAGTGCTCCTGATCAGTGGATTGTTTTAATACCTCGAGTAATTCTGGTACACTAAGCTTTTCCTGATTTAGTAACCCAAAAAGTCTGCCACTTTTATGTTCGTGAGATGCTTTATATTCTTGTGCCGAAAAAGATTCACTCATAAGCTACTACCTTGTCTTAGTAATGGTTGGCTTATTGGTGCTTTGGAAAAGGATGCGTGTAGAGAGAGAATATGAATCGGTAGGATGAGACCAGTAGTCGTGAAGTTGGATTTTGCTACCAGTACGCAAAAGACGAAAGACGCGACCATCGCCGTCGCCCGCATCAATTCGTTTCATGGAGATAATATACCAGCTACCTGATGGTTGATTGCGATCTTTCAGTCTGCGATAAATACCTACCTCACCGGAGCAACGATCCAATCCAAGCTCTCGAGCCCTGGCTAAAATTTGATCAATATTTGGTTCCTCTTTAAAACCAAAATCAGCGACATCCAATAAAACAGTATTAATTGTTTCCGAATCATTACTAGTAATAAACTCTGGATTGCGTAGCATTTGCTCCGCCGGTATTGAAATTTTTATGCCCTCTTGTCGCAGTTCTTGTTCAAGTTCTTGCTTTGATTTTCCTCCCGTGACTAGAGAATCGAGTTCGACTCTATGTTCCGGAAATTCCGTATATAAATATTTCACTCCAGCCTCTTCTGTTTTTTCAAAAATTCCTTTTACAAGAGGGCCGATATAAACTTGCGTCCCTTCTCGTATATCTTGGAGGTTTCGGGCAATTTGCCCTTCCTCGCAATTAAAGACTACAAGGGCGTCGGCTTTTTTATCCCTTGTATTTCTCAACTCCCTAATTCGCGGATCTCTTTGATATCCAAACCCCTCTATGGGCGAATCAATTTCATAAAGAAATCTAAGCTCATCGCTATCTAATGTTTCCTGCGTTTTGATCTTATGCTCGATATGTCCCAACCTGTCCGTATCGAGCAATCGTTTTTCAAGAGATTCGCCATCATCAAATCCATGCAGTTTCTCTTTTGCCACATTTGTAATGTATGTATCCAGATTTTGCCCACCGGCAATACCCCGAACTTGTTGAATAGCACCACCTTTCATTTTTATCGAGACACGAGGGATAGTCGGCTTTCCGGAAGCATCAAGAGAATAAAACACATGCATGTCGCCTTGGGAAAGATACTTTTTTGCCGTAGACTCACCGACAGTAGACCAACCAGTGTCTCTGCCTCGTAACGATTGAACGAGTATTGTTGGATCTGAGTCTTGCGAATATAAGACCCATTCTCCATCTGTGACCTGTAAATTGGTCTCTTGCTTTTTCGCCAAATCTCCCAAAGTCCAGGAATACAATTGGTCAAAATTGCTTTCCTCCAAGAGACCTGTTAATTCGTTTTGGTTTCCATGCGGGAATGGATAAACGGAGCGAAGCAATTGTTCTTGTCTCTCAACTAGGTCGGCTATATTTCTCTGTGCTTCTTCTGCTTTAAGTTTCACGCTCGCGGCTTCCGATGTTTTGTTTTCTTTTTCTAGCTTGCGAGCTTCTCCACCAAAACGCTTTTGCTCGTTAGAAATTCTTCTTATTTCCTGATCCGTATTTTTCCACTCACTGCTTTGTCTTTTTTCTACAGCCTCCAACACAATGGCTAATGCTTCAGAATTTAGATCGGGAAATGGAGCGACTGTGCTCTTATCGCGCTTACTAAAAGCAAGGTTTTCTTTCTCGTAACTACCCATGCCCAACGCTCCGCGAAGCGCGTAGTAGCGCAACCACAAAGGATAATCGATTTCATCAGACGCAAGATAATCCGCCCATAAATCAAGTGAAGCTACCTGATCCTCGGCGATAGTTTCCGCTTCTTTTTCTTTTTGTTCAGGCGCACTGATTTTACGCTCTTGCCAGTAACTTTCAGGAATATCCTCAGGTTTAATGACAGAATTTTTATGTAAAGCGCTTTTAAGCATTCTTAAATTTCGTTCTCTACGATCAAACCCATCGTGGTTTTCAAGTTCTTGAGGGTTCAGTGCTTTGGACAAGCGATCAAGATAGACTTGGACTCGCGGAAGCGGTTTATTCTCAATTTGTGTTCCTTGCGCCTTTTTTCTACGCACCGCCCGTTCAACTTCCGGCGCTGTATGGAGGTTATATTTCTCTTTAAGAAACCGAGCGCCGCTAAAATCTTCACTCTTTTGCTGTGAAGGTTTAGTTTGATCTTGATCCGTCTTGTCTGTGTTTTCTAGTGATTCGGGGGAGGGTTTGAAAGTTTCTTGTCCCATATCATTCTTTAGAGGCGATCATCGCTTCCAATTTCTCTGCTACAGGCAATATCCATCGCAGAGAGGAAACGGAGCTCACGTCAGCTTTCCAAATGGCCGTATGAATGGCCAAGGCCACACGTGGAGGCAAGCCGGATTTCTCAAGCTCGCTTCTCACTGCTTCAGGATCGAGTGCGCCTTTGTACGTGGTCATTGCAGTAACGTCAAAATCAGGATCAGTAAGCTTCACGCCTTCTTTTTCTGTAATACCTCGAGCAAGTCTTCCAAAAAGATCGTGGCTTCGAATCATCCAGGAAATAATTTTGGTATCATCTTCACTTACCCAACTTGGTTTTAACTTCAACCACATTTTAGCCCCAATGCCTTCATGCGAGCCGGGCGTGTTTACGTTCAATAGCTTTCCAAGATCATGACAAATCATTGCCATTCTCATTTGCTGGCGGAAATGTTTAGCTTCTTCTGGATTTAGCCCATTTTTTTCCAGAAATTCTGCAAGATGGTCGGTTTCAAGTTGTAGGGCAGTTTCTTCAAGGTGTTTATGCAAACGAAAACCCATGTGGGTTACTTTTTGCTCTGCGTCATCATCAGTTATTTTTTTATTCTCTTCATTTTTTGCAAATTCAAGAATGTCGCGTAATTCAGCATCACGACCTCCAATAGGGTTTCTACTCCTGACTTGATTCAGAAACCATTCCCTAAAGGTTGCATCGTTTGCCTCCAGCGTTGCGTATTCAAGCCAGCTACGAAATCCTTCTGGGGGTTGTATTTTTTCCGCCAAAGTCAGACGTTCTTCTTCAGTAAGTGCCACTCCTTTTTCTGCTTTTTCCTTTGCGAGGCGAACACCTTCTAGTATGCCCGGCAAGGCAGATTTTTTTGGCCGCGGTGGAGGAGATGCTTTTTTGTCGGCAGTACGATAAAAATCTCTTATATCTTCGGCTGCCGCCCTCTCCTTGTCAGTAAAGAGTTCCGCTCTCCACACGGATTTTCCGCCATGCTCTTGTTCCCACACCTCTTCCTGCATTTCTTCCCATGTAGTCAAAATAGATGCTGGTTTGTGCTCACCATATTTAGCCGCATACAACTCCGCCAGTCTGCCCTCAAGGCGCAATCCGGGATATTCTTCTATAGATTTTCTAATTCTCGACAATGCACCGGATATATATTCGTCACGCTGTTCTTCTGGAATGGATTGTAAAATATCGTCTTCAAGTCTTATAATTCCATTTCGTAGGTCAGCTTCGATTTTTGGAGCTAATAATACTTCGAGTTTGCCATCCTGCATTCTAACGCCACCACGGCGGAAATTGATTGGAGCGTTTAAAATTCCATCTTCAAGAGATTCCGGTTTTTTACCAAAATGTTTCTCACTTTCTTCGACTCGACTATGCACTGCCCAGCGTATATGCGGTGCTTCCGCTTCCAAAGCCTCTCTTACTTTAGCTATATCTTTTTGGTCATATACGAAAACATCTTTGTCTGTTGACTCCTGATGAGGTCCAAATTTACCATTCCAAAAAGGTCGATAGAGCGTACCGGCTCCAAAATATAACTCGACGCCGGTTTGTTGACTGACTGTTTCTCCGACTTCCAGCACTTCTCGTTCCCAAGGCAATGACTCAAAATCCAAACCAAGCTCTTTGCGAATTTCTGCGGTGATTTCTTCCGGGGATTTTGTGCAGTCAAGCTCGGAGATTTTACTGCCAATCCTCCTAACCGCTTGAATGGCGGACATGTCTTGACTGATTGCACGGGTGATTTTTCCGAAAAATCTCAATTGATCATCCTGACTCTTCGTCTTCTTCGCTCGCTCCGTTTGTCGTTTAAATGATTCTTCGACTTCCTTTCCTTCCGGGAACGTAAGATGTATAACCTGCACATCCCATTGTTCGCGATCAGCGGTCTCAAATAATTTTTCCGCTTGTTGAACGGAACGAGGAAATCCATCTAAAATCGCATAAGAGCCGCTATCTTTGGTAACCTCACTTAAATAGAGTTCATCAAGACCATCGAGCAGTTCGCCTTTTCTTTTTTTCTGATCAAATAGTTGTTGCACTTCCTCTTTATTTTCCGTTCGCTCAAGATGTAAAACGCCAGCTATTTTGGCGAGGTGAAAAGTTTCTGCCCCGGTCGCATTTTGGATCTCGCCGATTTGAGTTGTCTTGCCAGCGCCAGGCAACCCAACAAAGGAGATGACTTTTTTACGAGGTTTCAACGACTCATGATTTGTTTCTCGCTCGCGAGATTCAATGCCTGCCTCTTGCAGTCTTGCCGCTTGATCGCTCAGGGATTCTACACGAATTTCCGCTTCTGTCCGGAGTTTCTCCAAACGATCTTGCAATTCGCGTATTGTTTCCTGATATCCCTGTACTTCCGAACCAGTCTCAGCTTTAGCAACGGCTGGAGGATTTTCAAAATTTGGACGTAATTTTTCAGACATAATTATTTGAGGGCATTAATTATATCCTCCAACTCGACTTTTAGAGGCTCCTTGTCATTGTAAATCCACATCTTGCCGCGAATGATTTTGCCTTGAAATTTATCGCCCAAACGACTTTTTACTTCTTCTTCCGTAATATCTTTTTCCTTGAGCGTAACCGCAAAACTTTTTCCTGGCGTGAAATTGATAATGCCGTCGTATTTTACATACGCGGCCGATGATCCGACTTTTAACTCATTATTCGCGTTCACTACTATCTGACCGTAGGCAGTGTCTATCACTTTTCCTTCCTGTGCCATACGCTCAAGCGTTGCCATTGATTCGTCTACAGTCTTTTGCTGTTTTTCAGCTTCTTCTTTCAGGCCGTATTTCTGAAATTCTTCCGGTGTCAATTCTTCGGTCGGTGATTCGTGATCTTTGAAATAGGTGAGGATTTTTTCGAAATCAAGAGCCCTCTGAAGACCGAGGATGGTTTTGCCGCTTCGCAAAAATTCTTCGGCTGGCAAGCGACGATTATCGATGTCGGTAACGAATTTAACGAGCTTATCCATTGCTTCAGATTTTTCCATCATTCCCAACTCCATCATGGTGTTATAGACAATCTCGGCTGTTGAAGTGACTTCTTTTGTTCCCGGAGCGTGATGATCAAAATATGCCGTATAAGTGGGCTCCTCATACACAACTCCAAATTTATCACCGGTATCGAGATTGATCGCACCCTGTAAATACTCGCCGGGTCTTATATATGTAAGTTTGCTCGTGTCTATCCCAGCTTCTTTAAGTATGCCAACAGCGGCTCGTCCGTCTAAATCAGTAAACGGACGTAAGACCTGCTTGCCTTCTTTCGGGTCAAACTGAAGCACGCCAGAGACCGCAAATTCTTTCCAATGCTCTTTTGTGGCTTCTTTGAATTTCTCGTCCGCTTCCTCAAGCGTTGCGGCGTTTAAATCCTCCCATGACGATACCTTGTCAAGGGTTATTTTAGCTGCCTCTCGTGACCTCTCAAATTTTTCTTGCATAATGTTTTTGGTCATCTTTTATTCATTACACCTAAACAAAAGACGAAAATTAATTATTAATTGACTTTGCTTATAGTTTACCCCCCCCCCGACATTTTTGCAATTTTGCCGACATTGGATTTGTTATAACTTTTTATACCTCGTTGTTCGACCAAGTCCAATACGCTCCACCTTTTTGAGCCGGAGGAGATTGTCGACTGCTTGATTGACTGTGCGCCTCGCTACATTAGCGGCTTTTGAAATTTCTCCTGGCGTTGCCGATTCAACAGTCTGTAAATAGTTCCAGACCGCCAGTTGTTTGGGGGACAGAATTTTTTCAACATTCTCTTTGGAAAGGAGATCGACGGCAACTTGAGCTTGCTTCAAAAGCAAACCGAAAAAGAAATCAAGCCACGGCATAACATCTTCAAGTTCGGTTTTGAACGTTTTTTGACTTCGACGCAGAGCAACATAGTAGTCTGGCTTGTTGTCCTCGACCAACTTCTCGTGTGATACATAGGGCGCGTATAGATAACCCTCTTTGAGTAAGAGAAAATTTGTCAGTATGCGAGACAAACGGCCATTGCCATCTTGGAAAGGATGGATATTGAGGAATTCAACGAGAAAGTTGCCAACTACAATCAGCGGGTGATACTTTTTTTCTGCCAGAGCTTTTTGTGTCCACTCAACCGCTTCCTGTATTTCTTTAGGCGTCAGCCATGCCGGTGTGGTATCAAAAAGCACGGCGACTGATTCGCCAGCCTCGTTGACCATATGCACTTTGTTTTCTTCTTTTTTCCAGTCACCACGATGCCGCTCGTCTTTTTCAACATATTTCAAAAGCTCCCGATGCAGGTGCTTGATAGAGCTCTCAGAAAAAGCAATACTCTTCCACGAATTAAAAACATTCTCCAAAAGCTCGTAGTATCCCTGCACTTCCTGTTTGTCACGATCAGCAAACTTTTGGATGCCGATTCCGCGCATCATTTTTTCAATATCTTCATCCGAAAGTTTTGCCCCCTCGATACGGGTGGAAGCACCGGTAGAGGTAACCAAAGTAGACCGCTTGAGGCGGCCTAAAACTTGAGGACTCAACTGGGCACCGGCAATCCATTGACCTTTGAGCTCGTCTATTTGGCGCAACAAGATGAACACGGCTTCATAAAGAGCTTGCTCATCAAAGCTCAAGCTAAAATCCAATTCAATAAGACGAAAAAGTTAGAAAAGCTGATCCAGTTGGCACAAAAGAAACAAATCATCACCAACGATGATGTTCAAAAACTTTTGTATGTCTCTGATGCAACAGCAACGAGGTATTTAGTAAAATTAGTTCAACAAGGAAGAATTACGCGCGTAGGCTCACCACGCGATGCTAAATATCAATTCTTGCGTTAAAATACTCTTGTGGCTCAAATGGTGGAAATGAGCCACAGATGTTCACGAGAAGCGGTCGACTTTCGCTTCTTCTCACCAAACATTGTTCATGTTCGGAGGAAGTCGGTTCGACGATAGTCGTACGGACTGACGACGAATACGCCACAGACTCTATAGAAGCGGAAGTGGGCCGCTTCGAGTCTCTACAATTTTGATTCTCTTTTTGTATAAACAAACCCCCCGCGAGGACGGTGCGGAAACAGCTCGCCCCACACTACGAGCTTCCGCATCCGTCCGAGCTCAAAAAAATCCTAAAAGAAAAATGAACAAAAAGAGGAAGGGCGGACGGAGTCCTTCCCTCACACTCCCAGTCCTCCGTCCGCCCTTTCCGAGCGCCGAGCGGAGCGATGGCGCAATCATTGTTCCGGATTCTCCGCAAACCAAGTTCGAACTTTAAGTAAAAACTGCCGCCAGATGGGTGTATAATACCCATATTAAAAAATAATATAAAAAAATGTTTACACTTGCACTTGTTCTCGTGGTTCTTTGGGTTCTTGGTTTCAGCGTATTCAATATCGCTGGCGGGCTTATTCACATCCTCATCGTAGTTGCTATCATTGCTGTGCTGATACGGATCATTCGAGGTAAGTAAAAATGGAAATTATTGCCGAGGTAAAGACTCATTCGCCATTTGGCTGGAAGTCGGATAAGAGCTGGGAAGAATTATTTGATATAGCAAATAAAATAGGCGACATTATTTCTGTTCATACTGATCCGCGTTGGAATGGCTCTTTTGATCTAATTAAAAAAGCAAAATCTCTGACGAATAAACCTATTCTTGCAAAGGGAATTCATGTTACTGACAAAGAAGTTGAGAAAGCACTTGGTATGGGCGCTGATTGGGTACTTGTCGTCGGGAGGCTTCCAGAGGTCAATCTAGAGAAATGTGTTATCGAGCCGTTAACATTAGAGGAATTAAAAAATATTCCTAGAGGTGTGAGGGCAGTATGGAACAGCAGGGATTTATCGGATGGTGGGTTGAAGAAAGAGACCTTTGAAGAAGCCAGGGAGATTTTCAAGGGATGGTTATGTCAGGCGAGTAATATAAAGACTGTTTCGGATATCAAAGAGAGTGCCGATGCGGTTCTTGTGGGAACAAATCTAGAGGAATTTAGCAGATCATTACTAGCATAAATATAATCTCATCTCCACTCAATTTCTCCCAGCCCCTTCTCCTTCAAATACTCATTCGCTTTGCTGAAAGGCTTGGAGCCGAAGAAGCCGCTGTCTGCGGAAAATGGGGAAGGGTGGGGGGATTCCAGAACATAATGCTTGGAGCGGTCTATCACCGCTCCTTTGTTCTTTGCATAATTTCCCCAGAGGATAAAAACAATATGCTCGCGTTCTTCTGATAATTTCCTGATCGCCGCATCGGTGAATTCCTCCCAGCCTTTCTTTTGATGAGAACCAGGACTGGATGCTCGGACAGTCAAAGTAGCATTGAGAAGTAACACACCCTGCTTTGCCCAGCGGGAAAGGTCACCGTTGCGATTGGGCTTCACACCCAAGTCGCTCTCTATTTCCTTGAAAATATTTTTAAGAGATGGTGGTAATGGCACAGCCTCATGAACAGCGAAACAAAGACCATTCGCCTGTCTCTCGCCATGATATGGATCCTGGCCTAAAATTACGACTTTAACTTTATCGAAAGGACAAAGGTCAAAAGCGCGGAAAATATCTTTCGGTGGAGGAAAAACTTTTGCAGATTTATATTGCTCCTTAACGAAACCTGCCAACTCCGTGAAGTATGGCTTTTCAAACTCATCTTTAAGCGCCTCTTTCCAAGATGATTCTATGCGTATGGATTTCGGTGTCATGTGGGAATTATACTATGAAGGGTGTATAATATATCTATTAAAAAATAATATAATTATTATGTCAGATAAAAAAAGAAATTGGATTTTGCTAATTGTTCGCCTAATCATTGGAGGGATTTTCATTTTTGCCGGCTGGGCAAAAGTTGCCGATATGACAAGTACAGTCGGCTTCTTCGCTACTCTCGGCATCCCGGCCTTTCTTGCTTATGTCGTAGGATATCTTGGGCTTATAGGAGGAATTCTTCTTGTTCTTGGGATATGGACGCAAAAGTCGGCAGCTATTCTCGCAATTATTATGATAGTCGCAGTCTGGATTACTATGCCGGGAGGATTCCAGGCATTTAACACACCGCTGTCTGTACTTGCAGGACTTCTTTCTATTATGGCTTCTGGGTCTGGCTCTTATGTCGTAGGTCTCAAGAGAAATAAAAGCGTGGTTATTGCCTGATATTACTTGACCCTAATGCGCCACAGTTAGAGCTGCCACATCTGAATACCCAGCTCGTAGCAAAGTATCCCTCGCTTCTTTAAGTGTACTTCCTGTTGTGGTGACATCATCTATGAGGATGATGGGGAAATTAAGCTGAAC
>CALQZK010000004.1 GCA_943349555.1 Candidatus Nomurabacteria bacterium | reverse complement strand
TAAATTACTGATAGTTGCAGTGTTTAGGGTTGCTGTTCCTGCGAATAGGTTTGTGGAACTTGCTGTTGTAGAAAAGATGGTTGTAGTTGTTGCGTTTGTTGTCGTTGAATTTACTGCAGTGAAATTTTGAAGCGTCGTCGAACTATTGGCGAGAAATGTTCCGACTGTCACAGTGCCGAAATTGACGGTAGTTGCAAATAGGTTTGTGGAGGAAGCGGTTGTGGCGAAGGAAGTTGTCGTTGTTGCGTTTGTGGTAGTGCTAAAGCTTGATGTGAAATTTGGAAAAACAGAATCAGCAGATGTGGTCGCTGTAAAGTATCCCGCTAGCGCATTTATTCCAAGATCAGAAGAACCATTCACAGAAAACTTTCTCCATGGCGTAGTTGTCCCAATTCCCACATTCCTTCCCGGCAGGATCACCAAGTCTTCTCCAGAAGGTGTAATGATATCGCTGGAGAATGACGAGAGGCTGATACCGTTCGTAGCGGTGATGCTGCCTGTCAAAGCCAGACCGGAATTCAAAGTGAAACCCTTGGCAGAAGTATCCCAGCCGAAGACTGCATTCGGAGATGCCGTGCCCCTCTTGAAGGTCACGCTCATCGCTTCGGTATCATTTGTGGCATTGTCAAAGTTAATGGTCCAATCTTCCGCATTCGTATTTCCTCCTATTATAGTACCGACGAGGTTCGTGGAGTTCACGGTGTCTGCATATATAGTGCCGAAGCGTGTGCCGGTGCTTCCAATATTCAAAGATCCAACTGCGGCACTTAACGCTCCACTGAAAGTTGTCGCTCCTGCCGTTAGTGTACCTGCATTGGTATTAGTAGAATAAAGATTTGTAGAACTTGCCGTTGTCGCAAATGATGTCGTGGTTGTCGCGTTTGTTGTTGTAGAGTTTACAGCAGTGAAATTTTGAAGCGTCGTTGAACCTGTTGCGAGCAAGGTACCGGCAGTCACAGTGCCGAGATTGCCTGCGGTTGCGAATAGGTTTGTTGAGCTTGCCGTTGTCGCAAAGGATGTAGTCGTCGTGGCATTTGTAGTTGTGGAATTAAGTCCAGTGAAATTCTGCAGAGTCGTCGAACCTGTTGTGAGCAAGGTACCGGCAATCACAGTGCCGAAATTGACGGTAGTTGCAAATAGATTTGTGGAGGAAGCAGTTGTCGCGAAAGATGTGGTGGTCGTAGCGTTAGTCGTTGTAGAATTAAGTCCGGTGAAATTTTGCAATGTAGAAGATCCAGTCACTAGGAAGTTTCCGAAGGTTCCCAACCCAGAGACAATTAGAGAAAGAAGGCTAGAACTTCCGAAGACTGCGTTTGCCGCATAGAAATTTGTCGTAGTTGCATTGGTCGTGGTGCTATTGGTAGATGTAAAATTTGGGAATACAGAATTGGTCGTGGTAGTCGCAATAAAGTAGCCTTGAGTCACGATTCCCGTATCCGATCTCAAGAACTGTGCACTATCCAAGCCATCGAGTGTATCCGCTACAAAGGCTGCCGGCACCGCACCTATAACTTTCCTTGGAGTCATCTCCCCATCCCAGACCGCTGAAGGCTGGGATCCGCCTATCTCAACACCCAAGTACAATGTCTGATTGAAGTCCACGCTTCCAAGGTCGTTAAGCATGAGACTAAAGAGTCCATTTGTAACTTCCGCTGTTGTCGTAGTAGTCCAGATCGGATCCCCTCCAGAACCAGCCGTGTACAGTTTGAAGCGTATATGGAAGTTTCCGCCAACAGCTTGATTTAAAGTATTTGCCAACTTACCTTGATAGTTGATCTGCTTGTTTATAGCCGCAGATGCGACTAGTGGTAGTGTAGAAACCCCGATGCACATTATTATAAGCAAAGCAGCAACAATCTCTTTTCTTCTCTTTGCACTAGTATGAAGGACAAAGAATACTATAGAAATAAAAGCAAAAATCAAGAACACCACCATACTATATATAATGTGTCCCCCAGACTTTTCCAAGATATCCCTGAATATTCCGCTGACATTCCCCAATGCCATGGCTCGCAGGTCTCCGGACAGCCTCTTCAAACCCTGATTTTTGTAATCAAGAACAATAGCATTGAGCTGGTATCTTCCGCTTTTTTCCAAGGGAGCAATCGTCGCTTCATACGCTGTCTTATCTTCATTTGCCCGAAGGAGGAAGGTGAAAACTTTGGAAGGATCTTCTGGGTCAGCTAGAGAGATGGCAATGGTCTTCAAGATCTCTGGAACTTTTCCATATTCCAATCTTACAGTCAGATTCGCACCTGCATCCACGACAATGGAATCCCCTGCATGATTTATTTTTCTTCCATCTTGAATAAAATCAAAATCTTCGAGAGTAAGTTTTGAGATAATCTCATAAGTCAATAATGCCTGGGGTATATTCTCAAAAGGATCTCCAGAAACCATAACGACTTCTTCTCCTTGTAGAGCAATGCGTGCTCTAGCTAAAACACCTGAAGAATACTCTTCCTTGGAGTTCTTTGCAAAAAGAGCATAGTAGTAAGTTATCCCTGCTACAACATTATGATCCACCACACTCTCTATATCTTTCTCATCCTGTCCCCTTTCTCCTTCAAAAATTACTTCACCGTCATTGATGCTGGCTGGATAGAATTTATCCGAGCGGACAATTCTCACTCCGACGATATCACTAGGAGCTGGATACTTCCAAGAAAGCGTAATGGATTTATCTGTAGCAGATACAGACGAAGGAGTTGCTGTAAAATTAATCACGTTCACCGTCCCATAAACTCCACCTGGAGCTACAGACACCGCACCACCTTCAGTCCCATTACCCCCCGACGAATTCACCGTCCCTGCCGCAGCCTGCTGAAATCCAGCGTAGAGTCTACTGCTTCCTGACGACAAGTCTCCGGTGCCTATTTCTCCAGCTGTAGACTCCTGGGAATATGATCCGGAGGAGGACTGTCCTCCTGCAAAGTTGATGCTATCGCTCTGGATCTTGTAACTTCCGCTCGACATCGCCTCGGCAAATGCCGTTACTGGAGCAATAAGAGAAGAGGAAAAAACAGAAGCAAGTATGAATCCAGAAATTAAAATTTTATAGGAAAAAGTTTTCATTGCTGTTTATTATCTTTGACGGGCACCAGCACGTATACAAAGTCCTTGCCATCCGTTTTCTTGAAGACTGGTGTGATCACTCCGGCAGTTCCACTCTGGTCTGGATTAATCCTCACTTCATCAGAGAAGGAATTCCTGATCATATTTTTTTCTTTTTCATCTACCAAAGGTGATGTGGAAGGCACGATTCCAATGCCGTTAAATTTATTTTCTGTCTGTGTTTCCGTTGCTTTTACTTCTTCATTCTTCGTCTTATTTTCTGGTAGTCTGTCAATCACAAATTTCGTCACTGTACTCATCGCCTGGTCCACAATGTCGCGAGTCACGGAAGCAACTGATGCTGTAGAGCTTGATGGAGAAACTGATTTCAAAGATGTAGAGTAAATAAGAGCACTCATCCCCATCGCCGCAATGAAAAGAACTATGAAAGCAGTATTCGCAGTAGATGCCTTGCGCGCATCAAAATGAAAAGATGGAATAGCAAAAGCTGGAGAAACTCTTTTTCCGAGAGGTGGCAAGAGTGGCTTCTCTTCTACATGATATTCCAGCGGTGATGACTCAATTTTACATACCGTCTGTTTCTCTCTCGTGTTTTCTTCTTTTATTTTTTCCTGAATATTCTTCGTCAGTTCCTCTTTATCTTTTTCAATTATTTTCAAAACTCTTTCCTCAGTAGATTCGATCGCAGACTCACGATGAGAGAGAAGGGACTCCTCAGTCACGAACCAAGATCTTCCAATCATTTTACATTCAAGTTTTCCTGTTCGGCAAAGCTGTCCTATGTAGTCTTGCGCATAGTTCATTATCCTAGAAGCTCGTCTAGCCGAGATATAAATTTTACCTTCTAAAATAAGACTATCTTTCATATTTTTGTTTATTTAATTATATCATTATCTCGGATCAATTTTTTCAAAAAATATGGGGATAAATGACAATGAAAAAGATTTCAAAAAATAAATAATAAACGAGGAAAAAAGACACATAAATGACTCAATACTCAATCACAAAAAAATAATGCCTTATATCGCATTTTAAAGAGTCATTTTTTATCTTATTTGCCATATTTATTAATAATCCAAAAATAATTGATATATTTTCATACAACTCAATAAAATATATTTCTATTTATAGGGCTAATATACTAAAGAACTCGGATAAGCGAGAGCAAATAATTTTTATTTAAAATATAAAACACTGACTGAATTACTATAATAATATTTAATGTTAAAAAAACTTATAAGGCCTCGATCAGTCAATAGAGTGTGTATATTGCCAAATAACTTAATAATATGAGTAAAAAATTTATCTTTTGGCTACCTTACAAATCTTTATATACATTGCAAAAGTGGATAAATGATTACTAAATAACATATATAGATGTTACAATGTATATTAAGGTTTAGTAATTAATATTAATAGCTTATAAATTAAAACGAAACAATAACAAAATGGAAAATAAATACATAACCATAAAGAAAGCAGCTGCAATATTAGGAGTATCAACCCTGACTCTTCGCAATTGGGACAATAGTGGGAAGTTCCCAGCTGGAAGACACCCTATCAGCAACTATAGGGTTTACAAGATCGAGGACATAGAAGCTATTCTCATGGAGATAGAAGAAAGCAAAGGCAATCACCGCCCATCAAGAAATGAAGCGAGAAAGCTAATTGTAAAACATTTGGGAAGTGAGTAGAAAAGAGAAGGATATTTTGAATAATCTACTTTATCTTTTCTATTATAATCTTCTTTAGGACTTCAGGATTAGCAGAACCCTTTGTGGCTTTCATCCCCTGCCCAACAAGAAACTGCAATGCCGCCATCTTTCCTTTTTTATAATCCTCCACAACTCCAGAATTATTTTTTACAATCTCCTCCACAATCTTTTTTATTTCTCCCTCATCGCTCTTTTGCATCAGTCCATTCTTTTTTGCAACAATCTCAGGGTCTCCATCTTCCTTCATAAGTAAAACCAAAATATCTTTCGCTCCTCTTGAACTGATTTTTTTATCATTTATCATTGTCATCAACTTGGAGAAATTTTTAGCAGAAATCATGTCTATGTTGTTCTCTACATCTTTTCCTTCTTTTTTCAAAAGTCCTAGGTAATCTGTTAGAATATAATTAAGGGATAGTCTTGAAAGATTTTTATTCCCTCCAACCACCAACTCTAGATACTTCCCTACTTCAGGCATCTCTACAAATACCGCCACCTCCTTGTCAGTCATTTCGAAATCTTTTTGAAGCTGTTCCCTCTTCACCCAAGGCAATATCGGCAATTCCGCAGAGATATTTTCCATGCTAAAATCTTTTACCTCACTAATCTTAAGTTTTGGAATATCTGGATCTGGAAAGTACCTGTAGTCATGGGAACTCTCCTTCAGTCTCTGCGAGAAAGTCTTCCCTGCATTCTCATCCCATCCTCTTGTCTCTTGCACAACTTTCTCCCCTGCTTCCAATAGTTTTGTCTGTCTTTCTATTTCATATGCAATAGCCTTCTCTACCACCTTGAAGGAATTGAGATTCTTTATTTCAGTTTTAGTTCCTAGAACAGCAGGGTCGGAGCTGACCGAGATATTGGCCTCCACCCGCATCTCTCCCTTTTCCATATTGCACTCCCCTGCCCCGAGGGCACGCATCAGCAATTGCAGCTCCTTAGCAAAAAACACAGCCGTTTCAGCATCATGTATTACAGGTTCAGTTACAAGCTCCATTAAGGGCACCCCAGCTCTATTAAAGTTTATTAAGCTCTTATCACTCACATCATGAGTAGACTGTGCGGTATCTTCTTCCAGATGTATGCGAGTAATAGCGACTCCAGCAAGCTCGCCTCCGGAAACTAGGGGGTATTTATACTGACTGATCTGATAGCCTTTAGGAATATCGGGGTAAAAGTAGTTCTTTCTGTCCCATTCTGTGAAGTCTGCTATCTTCCCTTTCACGGCATAGCCTACTTTTAGCACATGCTTTATCGCTTCTTTATTTAAAACCGGTAGAGTTCCAGGGTGAGCCAGGCAGATCGGACAAATATTGGCATTTGGCTTCTCTTCATCTGGATTATTCCTGCAGGAGCAGAACATCTTGGAGGCAGTCTTTAGCTCGACATGGACCTCAAGCCCTATAGTTGGGACGACTGTAGATTTTCCTTGCTTCATACCATCATACTACTATTTTCGCAGTCTTTTCACAATCTCATCAGAAATTTCTTTTATGGAAGAGTCATCCAGAACCGTAACTGTCAATATATCTTTATTTAATTTTACTAGTTTTTTCTGCAATGCTTTTATCTCTTTTTCCTCCATCATATCTGTCTTCGTTAGTATAATAGTCTCTTCTTTTTCATCTAATCCTTGTCCGTATTGCTTCAGCTCGCCTCTAATGGTTTTGTACGCCTCTACCAGATCTGTATTCTCCAAAGAAATTAAATGAAATAGATGTCGAGTCCTCTTCACATGCCGTAGAAATTTATGACCAAGACCTTTTCCTTCTGACGCTCCTTCTATCAATCCAGGAATATCCGCCACCACAAATCCCCCAGGCAAAGCTCCGAGGTTCGGCTCTAGAGTCGTGAAGGCATAGCTACCCACTTGTGCATTGGCATTTGTCAGGGCATTTAGGAGCGAGGACTTGCCCGCATTCGGCAATCCTATCAGTCCCGCATCTGCCACCAGCTCTAGCTCAATATGAAAATCTGCTTCATCGCCCTCCTTACCATCAGTGGATTCTGTTGGAGTCGTATTTGTAGAAGCCTTGAAGTGTTCATTGCCCAGCCCTCCCCTGCCTCCTTTTAAAATTAGGACTTGCTCTCCATCGGTTAAAATATTTATAGCCCTTTTTGTCCTCAAATCTGTAACTATAGAACCTATAGGCAAATCCAGAACCAAGTCCTTGCCATCCCTGCCATGCATACTTTTCTTCATGCCGGACAGGCCATTCTCTGCAGAGAATTCTTTTATATTCCTATATCTATTGAGTATGGCGAGGTCGCGAATAGCGCGGACGTAGACATCCCCGCCTCTTCCGCCATCGCCTCCGACAGCACCGGCAAATTCCCTTCCTCTCTCATGCAGCCAGCGCACTACGCCATCTCCGCCTTTGCCGGCTTTAATATGCAGGTTTATTTCATCGATGAATGCCATGTGCTTTATATATCTCAAGAAGCACAAAGAGGAAGGCCACCACAAGAGGACCGAGAATAAACCCAACCAATCCAAACAAACTAAGTCCACCTAATACAGAAAGGAGAATAACAGCCGGATGGATCTTGATCCCCCTATTAACCAAGACTGGTCCGAGAAGATTATCTATGAGTCCCACAGCCAAGACTCCCCAGATCAAGAGTCCTAGAGCATATGTCGATGAACCAGTGAAGAAAAGGTAAAGTATGGCAGGAACCAGAACTAGAGATGTGCCTATTCCAGGTATCAACGCCGCAACTGCCGCAACGCTTCCCCATACCGCCGGCTGTGGAACTTGGAAAAGGGCAAATCCGACACCTGTCAGGATTCCCTGTATGACTCCGACAATTAAGCTTCCCGCCACCACAGAGTAGACCGCCTGCTCCAACCTCTTGAATATTATTTCATCATCAGAGTCAATAAGGGGACTCAAAGCGATTATCTGCTTCTTGAATTCCCTGCCGTCTCGGAGGAAATAGAAGAGGGTGAAGAATGCCACGAAGATTCCCATCACAACCTTTGTGATTCCCGTAAAGACAGTGTCGACGTGAGAGAATGCCCATTCCAGAGCGCTCTGTAGATATTCTGTGATATTAAATGTGTCGAAAGAGATGGAAGGATAGACATTGAAGAGAGCATTGGAAATCCATTCCGTAGCGATGTTCATGAAGGTAATAATAGAAGACCTTCCGGATTCCTCGGTCAGATAGAAATACATGTCTTGGATTTCGCTGTATAGCTTGGTGACGATGAAGAATCCAGGTACGAGGACTATTACCACAACTATAGCCAAAGTAATGAGCGCGGCTGTGGTGTTCTTATCCTTTCCAGGAGCAAAAACTTTCAAAAGTCCCCTGTATACCGGTCCGAAAATTATAGCAAGAGCCAGTGATACCACGATCGGCGTCAGGAAGGGGAAAAATATAAGGACTGCAATAATAAATACCACAAGCAAAAGCCCAGTAAAAAAATGTTGATTAGAATATGTGTTCATGGAGATATCTTACCATATTCTACATCCCATGGCACTTCTTATATTTCTTCCCTGAACCACAAGGACATGGCTCATTCCTCCCAGCTTCTTCCTTCTTTGGCTCTGCTGTACTTCCGGTAATTGCTTGGGCATCGTTATGAACTTCTTGCAACTTGACCGCCTCTGGAACTGCAGCTACACCTCCGACATGAGGAAGTAGGTTGATAATCTGCGAGTCTATCGCCGCTTGCATCTCCCGGAAAAGCCTTAGACCTTCCCTCTTATATTCCACCAATGGATCCCTTTGTCCGTAAGCTCGGAGGTTTACGCTTGAGCGGGTATAGTCCATAACTTCGAGATGCTCAACCCAGAACATGTCTATGGCTTGGAGCATAAGCTGTCGCACAACAAGCAGGAATCTTTCTCGGCCAATTGTAGCGATCTTTTCTTCTACTATCTTTTTTATATCGTTATTATCTCCGACAACTTCCACCAACTTCGCCTCCACTTCCTCTGGATTTCCCATCAGCACCGCTCGGCGTCTATTATAGATAGTTTTTCTCTGATGATTGAGAATGTCATCATATTCCAAAATATGCTTTCGTGAATCAAAATTAAATCCTTCTATTTTCGACTGTGCACTTTCCAATGACCTTGTAATTATCCTGTTTTCTATCGCTTCATCATCACGTACGCCTAGCCGGCCCATTAGATTCTTGACTGTATCGCCTGCAAAAACTCTCATCAATGAGTCTTCGAGAGAAACAAAAAACTGCGTAGCCCCAGGATCCCCCTGTCTACCAGATCGCCCTCGAAGCTGATTGTCTATTCGCCTCGCTTCATGCCTTTCTGTACCGAGAACAAATAGACCACCGAGTAATCTAACTTCCTCATACTCCTCAGAATTGCCGACTTTGCTCCCAGGATTTCCTCCGAGCTTAATATCCACTCCTCTTCCCGCCATGTTTGTAGCTATGGTCACTCCTCCCTTTTTTCCTGCTTGTGCGATGATTTCTCCCTCTCTCTCATGATTCTTGGCATTCAATATTTCATGCGGGACGCCTTCAGCCTTCAAAAACTGTGACAATATTTCATTTTTTTCAATGGAAACTGTACCGACGAGGACTGGTTGCCCAAGTTTATTAAGTTCCCTTATCCTCCTTGCTATTGCCTGAAGTTTTCCCCCCTCCGTCTTGAAAATCAAGTCATTGTGATCCTTGCGAGCAATGTTTTTATTCGTAGGCACAATGATAGTGTCGAGGCCGTAGACTTTGTAGAATTCCTCGCTGGAAGTTGCCGCAGTTCCTGTCATTCCAGACAACTTCTTGTAAAGGCGGAAATAGTTCTGGAAAGTGATGGAGGCGAAAGTCCTGCTTTCCTTCTGCACAGTCACTCTCTCTTTTGCCTCAATAGCTTGATGAAGGCCTTCTGACCATCTACGTCCAGGCTGGATGCGTCCTGTGAATTCGTCAACAATCATAATCTCGTCTTCCTTCACGACATAATCTTTATCCAGATGGAAAATAGCTTTGGCACGCACAGCTGTTTCCAAATGATGCACATATTTAATTCCCTTATCAGTATATATATTGCCGATCCCCATTTTTTTCTCCACTTTTTCTATACCCGCAGGAGTCATAGCAATGCTCTTATGCTTCTCGTCTTTCGTATAGTCTTCGCCTTCTGTCAGACCTTGGGTAATACCAGCAAAGACCTGGTAAAGATTTTCCGAGTCTACAGTTGGAGAGGAAATAATAAGAGGGGTGCGGGCTTCATCTATAAGAATGGAGTCGATCTCGTCAACGATAGCGTAATTAAATTCCCTCTGGCGAAGATTTCTTTCTTCATATTCTAGATTGTCGCGCAGATAGTCGAAGCCAAATTCATTGTTCGTTCCATAAGTAATGTCCGCGGCATAAGCTTCACGGCGAGTGACCGGTCGGAGGAATTCGTGGACAACGTGGAAAGATCCGACTTGATCTCGCTCCTTATCCAGTTGCTTATGTTCTGCATCGTATGTGAAAGAAGAATCATGATTAATAACTCCCGTAGTAAGACCGAGAGCATTATATATCTGCCCCATCCAGACGGCGTCACGGCGAGAGAGATAGTCATTCACAGTCACTATATGCACACCCTTTCCAACACCTTTCTCACCAAGAGCATTGAGGTATGCAGGTAATGTAGCCACCAAAGTTTTTCCCTCCCCTGTTCTCATTTCCGCAATATTTCCATTATGTAAAATTGCCCCTCCTATGAGCTGGACATCGAAGTGCCTTTGCCCAAGAGTCCTCTTTGATGCCTCGCGCACCAATGCAAAAGCCTCCGGCAGGATACTATCCAGAGTCTCCCCTTTCGCCAGCCTCTCTCGAAACTCGACTGTTTTAGCTTTTATCTGCTCATCTGATAAAGCAGAAATAGCCGGCTCAAAAGAATTAACCTTTGCCACAAGTGGCTCATAGGCTTTTAGGGCCTTTTTATTGGGGTCTCCGAAGATGTTTTTCAGAATAAAGGCCATATGGATGCTCACTATATCACAAGAAATGCTATTTACACAACAGATTTTTCATTGCTGAACTATGTTTTTTGTAAATCTTTATCGATTCTTAAGCAGAAATTTATCGAATCTTAATCTCGGATGTGTATGCTTGGGGGATGTTAGAAGAAAAACCATCCAAAATAGCAGATCTAATAGAAAGAGTTAATGCAAACAGTACAGGAATCTTTAAGAGAGATTCCGAGCTCATTGTCATTGTAAATAAAGAAATCTCTGAAATTATCGGAGATAGTCACATCTACTTGTCTGAATTTATTATCGCAAAGGTGAAAGGCAAGGTACTGGGGTTAGGTGGACATCCTAAAATTACTGATGAGGTTATGTTGAGGATTCCAGAAAGTCTTTCCCATCCATACAAAATTTTGGAGGATAATAGAAGGAAAAACAAGAAAGAGTATCTCTTTATCAATATGGATCCTCTGCATCAAATTGTAGTAGAAGTTGAAAGGAAGCCCGGAGGTTTGACAGAGATAAATACTATATTCGACAGTACTCCTGGAGAACTAAAAAGGTTGGAAGGCAAGCTTCCAACCGTCTTTAGCTCTGGCGAGACCCCAGTTTCTCGCATTCGTGCCTCTCCTTAAGAGAGCGCTGGGCGGGGATTTTCCAGTCTTCAGATTGTTTATGCTTGAATTATATTATGAGTAGGAAATAAAGTCAAGAAATTTCCCCCACATACTGCACCTCCTCCTCAATATCGATTGCCGTCTTCTCTTTAACCACCCTTTTTATCTCATGCGCGAATTGTTTAATTTCTTCTGCCGTCGCATTGCCATTATTCACAAGTACCAAAGCCTGATTCTTATAAGTCCCCACATTCCCTTTCGAAGCCCCCCTATATCCGCAGACATGGTCAAGTATCCAAGCCAGAGAGACTTTCACATTCTCATTATCATCCGAATCATTCACTGGATAAATCGGCAACCCTGAATACCTCACCTTCAAGTCATGAGCTTGCGAATGACCAATAATAGCATTTTTAAAGAAAGAGCCGGCGGTACCTATCTTCCTCACATCCGGCAATTTGACAGTTCGGATACTGATGACAGCTTCACGAACTTCGGTAAGCGAGGGCTTGAAATTATTTTTTAATAGAAAAAATTCCTGTAGATCTTTATAATCAATATTCACTTGCCCATTCTGCTTCAACACAAACGCCACTGAAACAATTATAAAAAGATTATTCTTTATTTTAAAAATGCTATTTCTGTATTCAAATTTGCATTCAAAATTTCTGAAGTCCCTAAACTCCATTTTTTCCGTATCAAAAACTCTAACGCTTTCAATACTATCCTTCACCTCACTTCCATATGCTCCAATATTCTGCACCGGTGCCGCGCCGACAGTTCCGGGAATTAAAGAGAGATTTTCTAATCCATATAATCCCCGCTTCACCACCTCTTCCACAAAATTATCCCAATCTTCTCCAGCTTTTACAATCACTTTTTCTTCAGCTCCATTCTCCTGAAATTCTATTCCCTTCATCTCCATCTTTATCACCAATCCCTCGAAGCCTTTATCAGAAATTAAAATATTCGATCCGCCACCAAGGACAAAAAACTGCAGGTTATTTTCTTTTGCAAATTTCACCGCTTCTTCCAAATCATTCTCGCTCTGAACAGCACAAAAAAACTGGGCCCTTCCCCCAATTTTAAAAGTTGTCATCTCCTTCAAACTTTTATCTTTTTCAATTTTCATGCGACCTAGGGAAAAATTCTACCAAATATTGGCGGCGGGTGTTAGCTCCAAATATAATGTTTAAATTAATGTGAGTACAGCCGTCGCCAGCACTTGGTACAATCGCTGTTTATTTTAGCATACAAGTCAAAATCGGCATAAAACACGGGGCAAACACAAAATCCTGCCGAGGCAGGACCTTATGTAAACATTTATTTGAAGCTAACACAGACTCACACCATTTCAGTATATACCCTACAAAGGATTTCGTCCAGCCTGTATTTCTTTTATCACTTCTTGGATCTGCGCTTTGACCTGCGGGAACTTCACCTCCATTTCTCGCAATACAGTGATAGCTTCTGTTCTCTGGTCATTTGCTAGGTAAGCGGCGGCGAGGGAGCCGTAGTTTTGTAGATTTGAGGGGTCTTTCTTGACCAGAGCTTTGTAGGCCTCGATAACCGGAGGGAAATTCTTCAATCTTACATAAATCCCGATTATTCTAGGGTCCATGAAAAGTTCCGGCTGATTGCCAAAAAGCTCTTTGGCTTTCTGGTCTTCTTTATTAAGAAGGAGTAGAGCTAGATAGCCTATCTTGGAAGTATCATTATCTGGCGCACTTTCATATGCTTTTTCCACTAGAGCTAGAGCTTCTTTTTCTCTTTTAGAATTCATGTAGTTGGTAGCGAGCTCCATGATGATACTCTGCTTATTTGGTGAAAGTTGATTTGCTTTTTCCAGTAGTGGCCTTCCGCTTTCCCAGTCTCCAATATTGTTATAGTAGGCACCACCTAGGATATATGAGCGGGCATCATTCGGCGTATTTTTGATCTGCTCATTTATTTCTTGCTTTGAAAGAACATAGAATTCATCTTTCATTTGTTTTGGAAAATCAGAGCCAGCCACTTTTGCTGCGCAGGCCAATAGCTGTTCCCGTATTTCTTGATTGGCCATGTATTGGTCTAGCTCAAGCGCTTTAGCGTAATTACCTGCGGAGAGATTACCCCCACCAGAACAGGAATTCAGCGCAGCAATGAGACGAATATTAGCCTGGATAGGGCGGACATTTACGAAGTATAAAGTAGTGACAAAAAGAATGGCAATAACAGGGATAAAGATGTAATCTCTTACCACCATTTTATTTTCGCTCTGGTCATCGCTGATCTCCAACCACTTTATAGATTTTTCTGCTTTAATAGAATGGATGAACGCTAGGACAGTGAAGAAAAGCATGTAGCTGGCAATATTGTCGAAGACGAATATATTGTGAACAGCATATCCAACCAGAAGCCCTGTGAATATTGTCTTATCTCTGAAAGTCAGATTTGTACTTTTCCAAAGAGAAACGATAGCGAGAATAAAGAGAGAGAGGTAAGAGATAAAGCCTAGTAATCCCCCGGCGACTAACCAGTCAATGAAAACGCTGTGCGCCCTGTCGAACCATTGCTCATGCATCCACATTTTCGGATTGTAATTGGCATTAAAAATATAATTAAAATTTTCCTGACCAACGCCAATTATGGTTGTCTTCGGAGTTTCAAAGACTCCCTTGATAGCCATCGGCCAAATATATCCTCGAGCTTGTGTCCTGGTGTCATTGAGGGAAATTTCGGACAAGCGGCGAAGAGTTTCATTTTTCTGAATAAAAGAAAGGTCTTTATTTATATAGAATAGGACTCCGAGCAAAATGATTCCGACGACAATCCCTCCGGAAACCCATCTTGATTTCTTTGATTGCTTTTTACCAAAGGCTGCGTATATTACCAGAGAAAGCATGACACCTCCTATTAAACCCAGAATAGTTCCTCTAGTTGCGGTTTCAAAAAGTAGAAAGGTAAAGAAAGCTGATAGGGCAAAATACCAGCGAGAATCTCTGGACATGTAGAGAGCAATAAAAGTATGTATTAGCATATATACTGCCATATAAGCAGAGTTGCCGAGTGATGCATCGATGCGGCTAGAGCCTTGATGGATGGCTGCAGTTCCAAAAATTTGGAATAATCCATATATGCCGACAATGCTCGCAGCGAAAAGAGTGGTTTTAAAGAAATTATGCCAAATTCGCCTCCCCTCTTCTCCAGTCCCGAAAATTCCCGTCACCGCCATGAAGTATGCCCAGAGGTGGACTATCATGACCCAGCCTTCCATTCTCTCGAAGTTAGACCATATGCTACGGAGAGGATTCATGCCGAGAAGATCGGTAATAAGAGCGACAATCATGAAAAAAGTAACTGCCAGAGAAAGCCAAGAAAACTTAGGCGCATATCTCTTATCATAGAGCATCAGCGCAATCCATAGGGCAAATATGATTTCTACAATAATTCTAAAAGCAAAAGCCTTGCCAGTGATGAATGGGAAGAACATGCTGTTCGCCACATAAAGCGGGATGAATGGAATGATGAAAATGAGGGCGAGGCTGATATTCCGAAGCATTTTTGTGATCATGAAAAGAGTTTAGCATAATCAATTATTTAATGCTATAATCGATTTATGAGCAAAATATTAATAACCGGAGCCGCTGGTCTCCTCGGCTCTCATTTTTCCGAATACTTGCTAAATAAAGACCGTGAAGTTATTGGAGTAGACAACCTTTCTGGTGGCTATATTGAGCACGTAGACAAGAGACTTATTAAAAAGAAACGCTTTTACAAGGTTGACCTTCTCAATGCCTCCGCTCTAGAAAAAATCTTTAAAAAACATAAACCAGATTTTGTATATCATTTTGCGGCTTATGCCGCAGAGGGCCTTTCGCCCTTCATTCGTAATTATAACTACAACAATAATGTCATATCGTCTATTAATGTTATCAATAACTGTCTTAATTACGGAGCAAAAAAGTTGATTTTTACATCATCAATGGCAGTCTATGGTATCGGTAATCCTCCATTTACCGAGGATCAGCTTCCAAATCCGGTAGATCCATACGGCATTGCCAAGTATGCGGTGGAGATGGATATGAAGCAGGCTTGCGATCAGTTTGGTCTTAACTATAACATTATAAGACCTCACAATGTGATCGGAATCAAGCAAAATATCTGGGACCAGTATCGCAACGTTATCGGAATCTGGATCAGAAAGACCCTTTCCGGCGAGCCTATTAGTATATTTGGAGATGGGCTCCAGAAGAGAGCCTTCTCGGATATCAGCTTTTATATGGCACCCTTTGAGAAGTTCATGACCGGTCATGACCGGGAAACTTTCAATATCGGAGCAGATAAGGAATTTGAGATCCTAGAAATAGCTAGACTCGTTCAAAAAATTGCCGGTAAATTCGGCTATTCTCCGGAAATCAAGCATTTCGAACCCAGACACGAGGTGAAGGTCGCATACTGCAATCATGAAAAGGCAAAATTTCATCTCGGTTTCGAAGATAATACAGATATAGAATCAACAATTCGAGAAATGTTTGAATGGGCGCTGAAACAACCAAAGCGGAGGATAAAGAAAATGAAGTATGAGGTAGAAAAAAATATCTACAGCTTCTGGAAGTAGGTTGCTCTATTCCATTAAGGCCTATTTTTCATCTTACAAAAATAGGAATTCGGATTTTTAATAAGTTCAGCAGGACTGTCTACCTCTACAAGACTGCCACGATCAAGCACGAGTATCTTATCAGCATTCTCTACAGTTGATGGACGGTGAGCGATAATGAAGATGGTTATTCTACCGCGCAACTTCGTTATGGCTTCTTGTATTAGTTTTTCGGATTCATGATCCAGAGCACTTGTTGCTTCATCCAAGATTAGTAAAGTCGGCTTGCGTACAAGAGCGCGCGCAAGCGCAATTCTCTGGCGCTGGCCTCCAGAAAGCATGACACCCCGATCGCCCGTCATCGTCTTATAACCAGCCGGCAGTTCTTGGATAAAGTCGTGAATGTGCGCCATCTTTGCTGCGGCCACAATTTCTTCCTGCGATAAGTTCTTACTATAAAATCTAATATTTTCCTCGATCGTATCATTCATCAGGAAAACGTCTTGTGGTACATAGCCTATACGGGATCTCCACTCATCAAGAGAAATGGAGTCAATCGAGACCTCATCAGCAGTTATTTTCCCTTCTGTCGGTTTGAAAAGCCGCAACAGAAGATCGGCAATAGACGTCTTTCCCGCTCCAGATGGTCCGATGATTCCGACAATCTCTCCTGCTCGAACGCTCCAACTCATATCATTGAGAACTGTCTTGCCATTATCATAAGCAAATGAGACCCCATGAAACGCCAGTGCTTCCTTGAGCACAAAGTGACTATTCCCTTCTGAACGCTCACGGTGAATGTTCAGTTCATTTTTGAAGGAAGCCAAGCTCTTGGTGTAAGGCAGGAGCCCGCTAACCGATTGAAAAGAGTTTTGTCCAGACTCAAGGTATGCGAATATTTTTTGTATCAAATAAAGAGAGGCCGCAAAGGATACAATATGAAATTCAGGCGTGCGATATGTAAGGATAAAAAGCACCACCACGAGAACAAGTGCCGTGGGCTGAAAGAGGCTCGTACCTACGGAACCAATAAACGATTGTCGAATAGAAAGATGTCGCAAAAGACGAATATGAGAAACACCGCTGGATATCGCATTCCTCTCGGCAGCTGCAGCCTTTATAGATTTCATGCCCATGATATGCTCATTTAAAAATTGAGAAAATTGCTTTTCCACTTCGGCAGTCAGTTTTCCAAGTCGCCGTGTATGGCGCAATAATGGTCGGAGCACAAAGATCAGAAGGCCTCCGCCAATGAGAGCGTAGAGGGTCATTCTCGGAGAAATATTGAGTGCCACAATAAAATACATGAGGAAACCGCTGAAAGACTGTATAACCTGGATCAATGCCCCGAGCAAAGCGCTTGTTTGGTGTACGTCGCGGACAAGAGTATTCTGTACGCTACCTATTTTCTGTTTAAGAGAGAATCCCCACGAAGAAAGGAGGGTGCGGCGCATAACATCCTCGCTCTCTTTGCTGAGAAAGTCGGAGGTTACCCAGGCTCGTACGTATCCGAAGATAATAACGGAAATGGCGCGGACCACGAAAAGCACCAGAATAAAGCCGAGCAGATATCGGAAAGTAAATGGTATGTGAAGAAAATTAAATACTGTCTTTACAATTTCATTTATAAAATCTGTTGTCCCTCCCCCACCCATGAAAAAAGACATGAGAGGAACAAGTGTATTTATTCCAATACCCTCGAGAAGAGGACTTATGATCGCCAGACTTGCCAAGATGATCACATGCAGTCTATATCTGGCAAAGGTTGCCCAGAGTGTTCTTATGGTATTTATCATGTTGTTTTTTTCATTCCTATATGAATCACGCTTGGTGTGGAAAGGGACAATCTTTCCATCTGGGCGGCCGAGCGGGCATTTTTTGACGTGAGATTATGCTGATATCGATCCTGGCGCTTCGTATTCCATCCATGAATATTGAAGACGAGATCTCCTTCTTCCGGAACAACGAGCTTGGCGACGGCTTTATCCGGCCACAGTATCTGTTGAGCCGCTATTGTTCCCATTTCTTCCATACCTGCATTGTCCGGATCATGGAGTGAGTCGGCTGCGAGTACGAAACCTGTATGGATGAGGCGGTCTAGCGACCACAAGGCATACGTATTCCATGGGATCTGCAGACCACTTGAATTTCTTATGATCTCGCTCTGTCCTGCCGACACTTTGATATCATGACCAGAAAGTGCCGCTCCGACTATAAGTGTATCTTTATCACAATGCGACGCTAACAATGAAACAACTTGCTTCGTAACAGGATATTCCGTACTGACAAATAGCAGATAATCCATTCTCTGTTCCGCCGCCTTTAAAAGTAGTGCGTTCGGGGCTTGCACAACTTTCCCCCAGGGAGTGACGGGAAATGCGTTGACCTGGGGATATTTCCCTTTTACAAAATCCAGACTCTTCGCAATATCCGCGTCAATATTAATTGCAACAAAAACTCTTTCTGGTGGTACGAGAGACAGCGCCGCATCGAGCCAAGCGGCAAGACGCTCTACATCCGTTTCTGATAGCCCATAGAAACGTGTCGCTATTCCGAACTTTTCTTGAACATGATTCATTACAGTGGATATGCATTCAGAGTGAATCCGCCTTCAAAGTCAATGACCGAGCCGCTTATCCATTTCGCCCTCCCATCACCTAGAGTCACGATGTAGTCACCAACAGCTTCAGGTGGAATAAGTTCGTGATGCAAAAGACGCTTTTTTGTCGCTTCAAGCATGAGCGGATTCGCCTTGGTTGTTCTCATTAATTTATTGAGGGGACCCAATCGAATGGAATGCGTGGAAATGCCGTATGGCCCCCATTCTACTGCGAGCTGTCTCGTAAGACCCTCGATGCCGGCTTTCGATGCAGTGTATGCGGCCCGATTGGGATAAGGATATCTGGCATTCATGGATGAAATCGTAACAAAGGTTCCCCGCGCAGCTTGTAGTCCCTCGAAGGCGGCTCGGGCGAAGAGGAAAGCTCCACGGAGATTGACACCCATAACCTCATCCCATTCTTTCTCGGTAATTTCCTGAATAGGCTTGACCAAATTTATTCCCGCAGCGTACACAGTCATATCAATGTGCTTAGGAAGCTTGGCATACGAGGAGGCAAGAGACGCATCCGGACGATCCGTGCTCGTCCATGTCTTATCTACCTTGTATCCTGCTTTTTGCAGGGACTCTACGATGGCTTTCCCGAGATTCCCTGTCGCACCTATCACTACAGCATTTTTTTTGCCTGAAGGAGATTTCATAATAATTTATTTTACTTTTTCCCAGCTTTTCTTCTTTGCGAGGTAAACCCATACATACGAAACATGAACATTCGGTTCGCCAACTACAGGGTGATATCCCATGGGGACTGTACCAAATGTATTATTTTTAATCGGCCAGACGGAATCAACTGGAGCATTGTCATACCAGACACCACGGCCAACCTGTATACCCCTTTCGGTCGCGCCTTTCATGATATAAAAGAAAACTTCCTCGAAACCTTTTTCGGTATTAAGTTCGAAGTCATGAGGCAAACTTGACCATGTACCTTCCCCCTTATGGATAGTTATACCGAGTCGCATTGTAGGAGCGGGTCCGCCCGGTTTTAGAAAATGAAAAACATTTCGCTCGAAGTTTTTCTCCCCAACAACCATTGCATGTGCCTCAGGCAGTGTAATAGTAGTAGGCTCTTTACCTTCACCAGTAAAGATAACTTTTTCAATAGTGCCCTCCTTGAGGTGAACTTCTGCGCGTTCACCGGGTCCAGTAAATATGAGGACATTGTCGCTTCCTTGCACAGTGAGGGTATCTAAACGCGTCTCATTTGACCATTTATATTCCATATTTTTTATTATATTATTTTTACTTTATGCTATCACAAAATCATTTTTTCTGCACCAGTGTTAAAATTTGCACATCGCCAAATTCCAATTTTTTAGCTAGTTTGTCAAAGACCCCCTTGTAGGGCTGTGGTACGTGACTGCTCGGAGCATTGGCGCCAAAGGTACGGTAACTGTCGATGGCAAGTCCCATCCGCTCCGCAAGTTTTTCCACCCCCTCCTTGGAAGCCAATCCAATATGCTGAACCGGCAATAGATGGGGCCATTTATCCCCATATAGTTCTCCGAGCAAGCCTGCCCGCGGGGTCTCCAAAAATATTCTCCCCTTGGGAGCGAGCATTTTCTTTAGCATTGCCAGTACAGCAGGCGGATCTTTGACATGCTCGATGACATCCCATAGGGTAATGAGATCGAATTTCATAGTAACTTTACTCGTTTCTTCTAGAGGAAAAACATTCCATCCGTTCTTCCGAGCCTGGGCAAGCAAATCTTTTGATAAGTCCGTTCCGTAGAGCTTTGTACCCGGATTAAAATAATCTTTGCAGAATTCAAGAAAGACGCCGTCAGCGCAGCCGAAATCGAGGATTGATTTAGTTTCTTTTTTCTTCACATGGACATCTTCTAGAGAAAGAGCGTACTCGGCAAAGACGGTTGGTCTATATTCTTTCGCATATCTAATGCGACAATCAACTCCCGGATGAGGTTGGTGCCGCTGGGTTAGATAATCATTCTCGTACACTTTCGTAATTTCCTTTTTCGACGGAAGTGGCAGAATCATTAAACTACCGCACTTGGCGCATTTATACCACGATGAATCCAGGTTTTCCCAAGATATTCGGGCATGGAAATTTTTAGGGCCTTTATTCCCGCACCACGCGCATTTCGCGATCTTCTGCTTCATGAAATAAATTCGTTGTTAAGCAAATTTTTGTATGCTTCCTTCAGGGATTCCGTACGGTCATAAGCGGCACCAAGGGCGAAACGACGACCAATGCAATCTTTCGCATCGATCTTGACAAGCGAGACCATGGAGGCGAAAAGTTTCTCATCATGGTAGGTAAAGTACTTATCCATGTATTCGGGAGTCAACTTTTCACCAAGTGCAAAGCCGAGCATACCACCGATGAAGTCGGCGCCGCGCCGAGGCGTACTCCATGAGGAATCCCATCCCCCAGAAAGGCGCGGCGTAAGCTCCAGTATGCGAGGTCCATCAGATGTGAGCATGATGTCTGCTTTGAGAAGGTGACCTCCCTTCTGCTTATCCATACCGAGAGCAATTCCTGCTTTACGGATCATATCCTCCGTCGCTTGACGCAGGCTTTCCTCGTGCACGGCTGGGTTTATGTGAGCAAGTTCTACTGCCCATGATATGTTTTGGTAAGGATTTTCCTCATCTTTCCACAATCCTTGGAAAAGCTCGAAATCTTTTCGGAAAAGACGGTCTACCCAATTGAGCCATACCATTTTTCCGTCATACCACAAAGTCTCGGCGGATTGCTCCGCGATTTCCCCAGTGAGAGGGATTAGAAGTTCCTCGATGATGACCGAACCCGTAGTCCCATTCCTTACTGCATGTTCGAATAATTCCCGAGTCAAATCCTCTTTTGTATCAATACGTGAAAATCCCCGACTTCCGGAATTATTGGGCGGCTTGATCGCGGCTGGGAGACCAATTTCACCCAAGACCTGCAATGCTTGCTCGTATGTTTCGGCTACTTTATATTTCGGCTGTGGAATTCCTGCTTGAGTCAGAAGTTCGCGTGTCTCGTATTTGTATCTGCATATATGCGAAAGCTTCGGATCAATGCCGGGGAGACCCAGATGTCTAGCGACAGTCGCTACAGTCTCGTGACAATCCGCGCCGGAGGTAAAAATTCCCTGAATATCATATTTTTCTTTCAAGTTATCGGCCTTCTCTATATTCCCCGGAATGTCGAAGGTGTCCAGAAGTACAAATTCGTCGGCCATTGCATGGATGGCACAGTCATCTGATCCATCTGTTAGAATAAGTGCAAAGCCTCTTTCCTTTATTTTTTCCGCCGCTGGACGCTGCATGGGTCCGCCCGCAAACAACCATACCGCTTTCTTTTTTTGAGATGATGTTGTCATTTTCTTGCTATTATTAAAAATTCCCGGCCTATGCCCGCTTGAGCCAAGCCAGCGTAAAGCGTGTTCAGTATATCATAATGATTTTTGTAAAGCATTAATTCGAATTTCTTGCGCTCCTGATGGCAGGCGCGCCCGACTACATGATTTCCAACGTAGTTTTTACCTGTCAAAATATAGGTTTCGATAGGAAAAGTTCCAAGTGTCTTCTCTATCTGAAAACCTTGTTTCACCAGCAGTTTTTGCATGCTTTCAGGGTTAAAATAATTCAAATGATGTTTCGGCACCACCCACCATGGTTTCATTTTTTGCTGTGTTCGCAGGATATTTTGTAGAGGATTGTAATCATTTGGACAAAAAATAGCCAGGATACCATCTTTCTTGAGCATTTTTTTCATGTCAGAAATGAAGCCTATCGGATCCGGCACATGCTCGAGAACAAGCGCCGCATGTACAACATCAAATGTGCCCAGCTTTTTCGCATCCTCGTAGCGGAAGAAGCCGGTCTCCGTCGCAAATCCCCGTTTCCTGCTATATTCTGCGGCCACAGACGAAGGTTCAATGCCGACCGTTTTCCACCCGCGCTTTTTTCCACAAGCTAGGAAGTGGCCGGGACCAGAGCCGATATCGAGAAGAGTGCGTCCTTTAGTCAGCCCTTCAAATATTCTGTAGTAGTTGGCATATGTCGCCATCCACCAAGAAAGATCTTCCTGTGTCTCTTTGAAATAGTTCGGCCTTTCGTATTGATAAAATTCTTTTTCATAAAATTTTCTCAATTCTTCATCGCTGGGAATTGGAGAAACATGAACAAAACCGCAGGACTCACAATTGATTATCTTAATTCCATCTACTTTATCTATGGTCTTTCCGGAATGCTTTGTCATATATTTATATTATCCGGCATGATTGGAGACCGCGCCGGAATAGCTCTAGATGCCTTTTTTCCAATAACTTTTCTCAGATCTTTAGGCTCGATGCCACGCATCGGACGGAGGGTGATCAGCATTTTTTCATCAATGATCTCTCCTTCTCTTATATCCCGTACAGCATAGAGAGAGCGGCGTGTCCCTCTTTCTTTTACCTCATCTACCTTGCGGCTCGGATCCGATACCGGCTCTTTTATACCAGAACCGGAAAGGGCGGATTCCAGATCGCGAATCTCTGCCACCATATTTTTGAATTGTTCGATGGTCATGGAATTCTTGTCATCGTTGCTGTTCCCCTCCTGGGAATCAGTGATATGTCGCTCGATGAGACATGCACCGAGGGCAATGGAGCCCAGCGTAGCCACATTGCTCGATGGATCCGCATGATCAGAAAACCCAACAGGAAGGTTGAATTCTTTATATAGCGTCTGTATAGCTTTCAAATTTAAATCTTTGAATTGTGGCGGATAGAGAGAGACGCAATGAAGTATGATGATCTGATTATTTCCTTCTTCCTGCATCACTTCGACCGCATGCTTCACCTCCTCGAGATATGCCATGCCAGTAGACAGTATGACTGGCTTCCCTTTCTTCGCAATATGACGGAGCAGGACATCATCAGTCATCTCGTACGATGCCACTTTGAAAGCCGGCACTCCCGCAGCAGAGAGCATATCCACCGCTTCTGTATCAAAAGGGGTTGAAAGAAATATGATGCCTTTTTCTTTTGCTCGGGCAATGAGCGCCGAGGTCCATTCGTATGGCAATTCTGCTGACTTATAAAAAGCGGAGAGAGGTTCGGCGGCAATCATGTTGTGCCGAAGGTGCTGGAATTTTACGGCATCTGCACCGGCATATTTCGCCGCGTCGATTGCCTTGAGCGCCGTATTTATATCTCCGCGATGATTGGCGCTCACCTCGGCTATGATAAATACTGGCTTACCTGGGCCTACTTGTCGGCTTCCGATCTGTATAGATGAGATTTCCATAGAGTCTATTATACTATACCAATCTCTCCTTTTTGTCTTCTATGCGAGCCTCTTTATATTTCCCAGAACGTAGAGCCTCGATACCCTTCAATTCAGATTCTAGCCTCTTTCTATATGACAGACTCGATTTTATCTCCTCAAATTCTTCTTGGAATAAAGGTCGTGCTTGGATAATAATCTCCTCTGCAGGAATACATTCTGCATGGACAGGAGCGCCCACTTTCTCCACCATGAGGCGAAGGCGCTGTACATGATATTCATTTGTAACAAAAAGAATGGAACTCCAGCCGTACTTCTTTGCAAGTGAGAAAGCTTGTTCAATTCCGCTCATTGTTGAAATGGAGTTTTCCTCAAGTATGATTCTTTCCGGCTTCACATCGAAGTCTACAAGCTCTCGTTTCATTACCATGGCATGTGAGGGAGTAATTCCATCTCCAGCGCCTTTCCCTGCAGTTATTAGTGTTGTGTGTGGAAATTTTCTTGCCAGGACTCCTGCCGCTTCTACCCGCGCATATCCACCGAGTACTCCGAATGCATCGCCATCGTCATAAGTAGTAGAGTGGAAAGTACCATCACTAGCTTTTAGACTTCCGCCAGACAGGATTATGATAGCCTGTGGGGTGTGCATTATTGCGGGAGGCGCATTCCACAGTCTTGGATCTACTATCCTGTCGTCCATTTTTTTAAAAATTTCTTTTACTTCTATAATGAAGTCTTTTTTACTATCGGGTATAGCGCCAGTGATCTGGATAATATCGCTTAACTGCTCCACAGAATCAACTCCAAAAACAATGTGATCCGCTCGGCTATTTACCGAGAAATGGAGAGCTGCTTCCGACTGCGTCATGTCATATTTCTCTGAAAGAGCAATGAAATTTTCAAGAAATGGTCTTGCCAAGTCCAGATGGACCGGCAAGTTCTGGGGATCCATGAGCAAAAGCCCTTGCATAAAGGGACTGCGGGCGAAAACTTTAACATTATTTTTTTCCGCGCTATCGAAAAAAATACTATTATCCAGCCTTTGATCGAACACATTATATGGTGCTTGGATATAATCTATACCAAGTTCGATTGACTGCAATGCCTCCTCTGCGTCATACACAGTAACTCCAATATTTTTTATTTTCCCTTCCTTTTTCAATGCACGCATGCCTTCAATTACGTTCTGAATATTGGTTGCGTTATAGAAAGAAAAGTAGCAAAGGTAACCGTCGAGCGAATCAACCCCGAGTCGATCCAGAGTATTTTTCAACTCGTTTTGTATGATTTGATACGCCTTTTTCTCATCAGAAAAGTCTGCCCAAAGGTGTGGGTTAAGCTTCGAAATGATATTGACTTTACCTTTCAAAGAACGGGCTTTTATCCAGCTTCCCAATACATCCTCGGACGTACCATAGGCCCAAGCTGTATCAAAGATATTTATGCCGGATTTAAGAGCGGTATCGAGTATGTGGAATGAATCCTCCATGGACGGCTGTCCACTTACATTAGCCACGCCGTACTTCATGCCCAGCTGGACGGTGCCAAGCACAAGTTTTTCCTTTTTCTCCTTCATTTAAGATTCTTTTTAAATTCTTCGTCCTCTTTCAGAGATTTTGCCAAGCCTTCATACCCCGTTCCACCTTTGTTGATATTTAATAATTCCGCACGTTTATCCAATAGTGCCAGAACATCATCTTTGCTAAAAGTTGGATTTCTCGGATAAAGCTCCTCAAAGATCTTCGATACAAATTCGAAATCAGCGGCAGTGTCGACAGACCAATGCATTTTAGAATCATCGCGAGTGCCTGTTGTCCATGTGACAGCACGGAATCGCTCTGGATGATTTATAAAATACCGGGCAACATGTTCACGTTCGGAAGGAAGTTTTGCATTCTTCCATGCCTCCTCAAGTACACCGAATGTAAAGATATTGAAATCCAATCCCTCTGGATAATTGAGAACAGTACCTGCGAGCGCAAGGGGATCATTCTCTTGCAAAAAATGCTTGACTCCCTCGTCAATCACATCTGGATCTTGGAGCGGACAATCACCAAGAAGCAAGATTATGACATCTTCTGGAGCCAATCCTGCGGATCTTCCGGCATGATAATAGCGATCCAATACATCACTCTCACTTCCTCGGAAACAGCCGGCCCCGCTAGCCCGCGCTATTTCTTCTAGCATATCATCTTCCTTATTATCAGAAGTTGCGACGATAATAGCCTCAAGACTTTTTGCTCGCTTCACCCGTTCCAACATGTAGGAGATCATGGGTCGACCAAGAATCGGTTTTAATACCTTCGAAGGCAACCGGGTAGAACCGGTGCGTGCCTGCATTATAGCTACAATTCTTTTTTTCATATTACATGTATTACTAATTGAGTCGCGCAAAGCCGGTGTGCGCTTCTGGTCCTCGAAGCATCTTTCGGACAGTTTTTGTCTTTATAGCATGACTAATTATAGCAAATACTTTATCCACTTCACGCAGGTATTTCTGTATCAAGATATCCGTATGAGCACAGGTGGCAAAGAACATGTTTGTCGCCAAGAATCCTCTCTCCAGCATCTCCTGAACAAAAAGTGTTTTCAATGCCTGGCTATCTTCTCCGTATTGAAAAGTGAAGCTGCTTATCGGAATTACGCCACCTAGTTTTATATTAATATCATGTTTTTTGGAAAGATCCACCCATCCTTTGCGGACCATATTTCCCGCTCGGAGCAAATGCTTGGGTGCATTTATTTTCTTCATTTTCTTCAGAGTCGCGAGGGCAGCGACAGGCCCCACTCTCTCGGTCCAATACGTACTGGATATGAAAGACCGCTGTGCCGCCTGCATAACATCTGTTCTTCCAATGATTGCGGCCATGGGATGACCGTTACTCATAGCCTTGCTGAAAACTGCAATGTCAGGATCAACACCATACAGTAAATGTGCGCCTCCGTACGTCAATTTCCATCCCACCGTGATCTCATCGAAGATAAGTACTGCGCCAGTCTTTGTCGCAATCTCCCTTACTTTTTTTAGAAAATCATTTTCAGGTGAAATGGAATGTATCGGTTCCATTACTATTGCGGCCAGCTTGTCTTTTTCTTGTGACACGATCTTCTCTAGCTCTTCAATATGATTATAGCGGAATGGTAGAACGGTCCCGTGCAATCCCTTCGGCACTCCTGCTGGCTCAAGTCCTTGAAGCAGGTGGTCCTTGAGCTCATCCTTTCCGGTAAGATTGGTTGCTAGATACCAATCATGCCAGCCATGATATCCGCAGAAAGCGATTGTATCTTTCCCTGTATGCGCCCGTGCAATTCGTTCAGCAATTGCCATGGCTTCTCCACCTGTGCGCGCATATCGCACCATCTTTGCCCAAGGATGTATTTTACATAGGAGTTCTGCAAGTTCGACTTCCTCCGGAGCGTTCAGCGTCGACATTGAACCGTTGTCGACAGCTTTTTTGACAGCCTTATTTACATCCGCGTCAGCATAGCCAAGGATGCAGCTTCCGACGCCCATAATGGACATGTCAATATATTTTCTACCGTCAAGATCCCAAACCTCGCATCCCTTCGCCTTGGAATAATATGCCGGCCATCCTCCCGGTAGGAACATTTCTGCGCGTTTAGAAAGCAATTGGTTTCCTCCTGGTATGATTTTCTTTGCCCTTTCCCATAATTTCTGACCTGTGCCTTTGTTACTTTTTTTCTTCATATATTTGCAATGATATTTCTCAATGTTTCTGCAATAAACTTCTGCTGCTTTGGCGTAATTTTCGCAAAAAGCGGGATGGAGATTTCTGACGAAACAAATGCCTCCGTGTGCGGACAGAGTCCTTTCTTGTAGCCCAGCTTCTTATAATATGGATGTGTGTAGACAGGTATGTGATGCACTTGAGCGCCGATGCCTTCCTCTCGAAGCTTGGCAAATACCTCATCACGTTTATGTGCAATACTTGGCGCGAGGCGGATGGCGTAGAGATGCCATGCGGACTTTTCATAAGAAGATTCTGGGTGTGGAAGAATAAGATTGGGTATGTCTGCAAGAAGCTTGTGGTAGAGCTCTGCGGCTGCGCGACGTTTCGCGATGAAAGTATCGAGACGCTTGAGCTGGCTTGTTCCAAGGGCAGCGCACATATCCGGCATGCGGTAATTAAATCCGAGCATTTGCATTTCTTGATACCAGCCCGCCTTTACCTCTGTTTTTTCTTGTGGAATAAATAAGTTCGGGTCCTTCGTTATTCCATGACTACGGAAAAGTCGTAGAAGTATGTCGTATTTTTTATTATTTGTGACAATGATTCCACCCTCTCCTGTCGTGATGGATTTGACCGGATGAAAGCTGAACATTGTCATATCGGCATGCTGTCCAACCGGCTTGCCGTGATAATCTGCCCCTAAGGACTGCGCAGCATCTTCGATGAGAACTAGCTTGTATTTGCGCGCCAATTTCTGGAATGCACGCATGTCCGCAGGCCGACCGGTATAATCAACAGGAATTATGGCTTTTGTTTTTTTACTTATCTTTTTCTCGGCTGAATCAGGATCCATATTTCCTGTTTGCAGTGAATCGGCAAAAATAGGTTTCGCACCCAAGTACAATGCGGCATTGGCCGTAGCTGCAAAGGTGAGCGCAGGGACGATAACCTCATCCCCTTTATTTATACCTGCGGCAAAATACGCGGCATGAAGAGCCGCCGTTCCAGAATTAAAAGCCACGGCATACTTTTGGGAGACTTTCTCTGCAATCGCCTTTTCGAAAGTCTCTACAGCAGGCCCCTGGGTAAGCCAGCCCGATCGAAGCGACTTCGTTACAGCCTGGATGTCTGAGGTATCGATGTCTTGTGTAGAATATGGAATCATTTATTTCGTAACCTCTTTTCCATTTGAGCAACAATCTGGAGAAGCGTTTTTTGCGACATACGGTTTGATTCACTATTGCTTGTGAAATGAAATCCGCTCTTAAGTTTTTTGCCCTGTTTGAGGAGCTTTTGCACCCCCTTCTTTTGTCTAGCAGTACTCAAATGTTCCGGCAAAATGACAAAATAATCCTCGATCTCAACTGCATGCCTGGCTTCTTCCGGAGTCAGAAGTGTCTCGTGGACTTTCTCTCCCGGACGAATTCCTATGATGTTTCTTTTTGCATTTGGTGCAAGAACATCGAAAAGGTCAGTGAGCTTCATGGTCGCCGCCTTAGGGATGAATATTTCTCCACCCTGCATATTCTCGATAGCGTAAAGAACAATCTCGAATGCCTGTTCCAAGTCAATCCAGAAGCGAGTCATCTCTTCATCGGTAATCTGCACAGTAGGCGCGCCTTTTTCAAGAATGAGCTTTTCTACGATACTTCCCCTGCTCCCCACAACATTTCCATAACGAACAGCGCTGAATGCCGTACCGTCTTCGGAGGTATATGCATTGCCAGCTACAATGAGCTTTTCCGCGCAGAGCTTCGTTGCTCCATAGAGATTGGCCGGCATAGCTGCCTTATCGGTGGATATGAACACGACTTTTTGCACCTTCTGGTCAATTGCGGCTTCGATGACATTCTGGGTTCCGAGAATATTTGTCTTTACAGCTTCAAAAGGATTGTATTCGAGAGCTGGCACCTGCTTCAGGGCGGCAGCATGAACAACAATATCTACTCCGGAAAAAGCTCTCTGTAACCTGGAGAGATCTCGCACATCCCCGATAAAAAATCGGACTCGGTCGTCCTTCAATTCCGCTTCCATCTGGAATTGTTTGAACTCATCACGAGAAAAAATGATGAGCTTCTTGACGGCGGAATGAGCGAGGATGTACTTGGCAAAGTTCTTGCCCAAAGAACCGGTACCACCGGTAATAAGCATAGTTTTCCCGCTCAAGTGCTTTAAATTCATAATCACTAATATTACATGAAAAACCCTACAATGCAAGATTTTTTATGAACTCTGCTACCC
>CALQZK010000003.1 GCA_943349555.1 Candidatus Nomurabacteria bacterium | reverse complement strand
CTATCCACGCTGGGAATCATTTAATGAAGTCATTTCCCGTGCTGGCAGGTCAGCTTTAAATAGTGACCAAAATATTGCAGACCATTTCCGTCATTTGACGACTATGGTCAAGTTGGGGTCTGGTAGCGTTAGACAAATAGAGGACTGGAAGCTTGATAGATACGCCTGTTATCTTATCGCTCAAAATGGCGACTCAAGTAAGAAAGAGATTGCTCTGGCTCAAACATATTTTGCAATCCAAAGTAGAAATCAAGAAATTTACAACAGTTTATCCGAAGATGATAAGAGATTGTACAGAAGAAATGAAGTAAGTGATAAAAACAAATTGTTATTCAGTACTGCCCGCCTAGCTGGAGTTTCCAATTTTGGAAAATTTAATGACGCTGGCTACAAAGGTCTTTACACCATGCCACTATCTGAAATAGAAAAGAAAAAAGGAATTAAGAAAGGAGAACTCTTAGATCGAGCTGGAGGGGTGGAACTGGCAGCCAATATTTTTAGGATTTCCATGACCGAAGATAAATTAAAGAGAGAAAATATCAAAGGGGATATAGAAGCTCAAAGAACTCATTTCGATGTGGGCAAGAAAGTGCGTCAGACAATGAAAGAGCTAGGCGGAGATATGCCGGAAAATCTAAAGCCGGAAAAACACATTAAGGAATTAAAAAAAGAGAAAAAGCTTGTAGGAAAAAAGGCTACTAAAAGACTCAGGTAAAATTTTACCTACCTAACACTTCCTTCGCCCCCTCCAAATCACTTCTCCACCCCTTCCCATAAAACCACTCCAATCCCTCAAACTGCAATTTATAAGTATCGCTCGGTCTTTGCAGGGAACCTAGATAAATATATTTCAATCTTTTTTCTTTTGCCCAGACTATTGCCTTTATCATCATTCCCAATCCCATATCTTTACCTGATTTTTCAAGATCATAAAAAGGATATGAGTAATGGATAATTTCTTTATTTTCATAACAGATCGCGTAACCGACATCAGAATAATTTAAGAGCGAATTAAAATTACTTTCTGGGTCTGTGATCAATTCTTTTATTTTATTTGCACTGAAGTCAGCCTCACGGGATTCATAAAAATCCTTTCCCGTTTTTCCCACTTCCCAGGAATATCCGAAATAGGGAATGTCAACTTCTTTCATCTCTATCTCCTTCACTTTTTTCAATATCCTCCTATTCTCGCTTGATAATTCAAACTTGGACAAATCAATCCGCACGCTCCTCGTCTGGTTCATCACCCCTCTGCCAATTCTCGTAAACACAAAGCCATTGTTATACATGCGAGAAATATTCTCGTCAGAAAAATCAGCAATCTTTTCTTCTTTCCAAGATAAATAAGACATTAATGTAGAGCTAGCCAAACGCCAAAGACGACAAAGATAAAATGGACAATCCAGAAGCGCATAATTGTCTTCTCCTCGCTCCAGCCTATCAGCTCGAAGTGATGGTGAAGGGGAGCCATGCGGAAAATTCTGCGACCGAGGATGTATCGCCCAGCGACTTGGATGACCACGGTCACAGCTTCAATGTAAAAAAGGAAACCAAGGAAAAAAATGGAGCCGATCTCGCCAATTGCCAATGTATTGACTGCAAAGAGCGCACCGAGTCCGAGAGATCCGACGTCTCCCATCATAAATCTCGCCGGTTTGATATTGAAATATGTATAGGCGACGAGAGCTCCGACCGTGGTGGCATTCAACACCGCGATCTCTCCGAAGCCGTTCATCCAGCTCAAGAGTGTCAAGGCGCTGAAAGTGGTGATGAGCATACCTCCAGCCAAGCCGTCCATGCCGTCGGCGATATTCACAGCATTTGCCGTGAACATGACGATGAAAATGATGATTGGAATGATGAACCAGCCTGCGGAAATATCGTAACCGAAAGGCAGGTAGATATAGTGCCAAGCAGGTCCAAGCTTGGAGTAAACCCACCAGGCAGTGATAGTTCCTGCGATGAATTGAAGGAGAAGCTTCTCATGCACATGGATTCCTTTGCCTGGGCGGGAGCCGATCCAGACAGAAGTTCTTTTAAATATCGTCCAAGGAAGGGTGATGATATACCAAGCACGCATTTTGAAATCCTTATGGACTTTTATCAGAGTCATAATGTGAGAGAGTTTCCTCGAGCGCCTTTCGGAACCGAAAATATTTAGCAGATCGTCGATACCACCTAGCAGAGCGGACAGCATCATGATACCAATAGGAACCCAAGTGAAGCTTCGCGACCAGTTGAATAAAATGCTGATGACGGCCACGGTTATGATGACAAGTAGTCCGCCCATGATTGGGGTATTGTCTTTACCTCGGCGCGACTCTATGGAAGCTAGCTCGACTTTCGCACTTTTCATAATATGGAAGCGCTGGAGAAGATGAATTAGAAAAGGAGACCAGAGGAAGGCCAAGAGGCAGGAAAGTATGGCAAAACCAAGAATATAGCCGAAATCAGCCGTTCCCTCAAGTATGCTTATCATACCTCTACATTATCACAAAAAAAGCAGTCTGCGAAGGGTCGTAATGGAATTGCCAGCTTTGTTAAAAGACCTGGTATCGCTCCATTTCTGCTCTGCGACTGGCTTATTAATATCCGTAATTTCTATTTGCTCTTGGCGTACACCATGCTCGTATTCTCCATCTTCCGGCCATGCTATTGAGTGGGTGTAATGGAGGATGGTCGGAATAAAATTTTGGTATTCCACCTGATGGATTATTACAATGTGATTGCGACTGTTATCTATGAAGGTGATTATGTCTCCCGGCTGGACCTCCTTAAGATTTATTTCTCTGCTATTTTTCTCATGGGCAAAAGTGGAGACTCCGGCATTTTCCACTGGTCTCATCTTGCAGACAGCTTTCCCAAATATTCCTTTGCAGAAGGGGAATGAGAGATGACGATCCAGTGTGCCTTTTACTCTCGCTTCGCTCTCAGCATTGAGGATGTAATAGGCTAGTCCAGAGCAGTCAATGCCAATGTCATGATCCACAAGGAACTTTTTCAAGCTAATTGAATCGAGAGATTTAAGATCAATTTTTTCATGCATTGCCACGCTCTCCATTTCATCGAAAATATCCTTCGGACTTCCTTTGCCTGCCTGTGCGCGCAATTTCATCTTTGCTCCAGAGCGGCGGTTATTAAAGTAAGGTATTGAAATACCTTGAAAATTGAGATACTGGTGTATAACGGATAAAGCTTTTTCTGATAGGAGTTTAGTATTCATTTTTGAATAATAGCATTATTTTAACAGCCCCTCTATTTCTTTGCCTCTCTTATTGAATTTATTATGAGATTCCATGATGCCTTGCTTGCTCTGGATGCGGACTAGATCAGAATTCAATTTCACATTCTTATATTTAATGACTTTGTATCCGGCATTTTCTAGGCCTACCGGTTCGGTATCAGTGATTTTAGAAGTAACTCTCTGGATGATCTGCGCTCCATCATTTATTTCTATAATTTTTTCCGAGGTTTTAGCATCGGTCAGAGCTGATAAATGAGCTTCAAAAATTGTGATTCCAGAAACTCCTTTTTTTCGTGCTTCGGCTTGAAGTTGTGACTCATATGTAGCTGACGCTGGCTGGCGGGCATTTATTTCAATAAGGAAAAGGCTGTCCCTCTCCTCGTCATATATGACATCGATACCGAAAAGCCCTTTCCATCCACCACTCTGCATTTTTTTACCGATCTCATTAGCAATATTATTAAATTCTTTTATATGAACCTCGCTCAATATACTATGTGGCACACTCCAATCATTACCGATGGTGCTCATCGGATTATCCGTAAATGGGGGAATACCAGTGATCTGGTAGCTAATATTTCCCAAGAGAATATTATCTTTCGCCACAACGATATTCATTGTGAACATGGAACCTTTTATATATTTTGTGATTCGCGCCTCTCTTTCTGGGAATTGCCTTTGTATTTCTTTGAGCTCATTTTCTTTCTGTATATATAATGTGCCATCTCCGGTGTGGCTGTGAGCCCATTGCATGATATATGGCAATGTAATGGGGGCATTTTCTTTTGTAATTTTCCTGGTAATTGAAAGATGATGTTCTGGAAGAAATTTCGTCAGTTCGCCAAGCCATTCTACTTGTGTGATCTTATTTTCTATTTTTTCTGCGAGAGCTGCACTGGGATTTAGAAGTTTCAAGCTCATTTTTTTGGCGAGCTCCTCAATTTGTACGCTATTTTTAAATACTAAAATTTGGGAATTTTCTGAAATATCAGAAGATTGTAAAAGCTCCAGCGTACTCTCGGTGCCATCGCCGGACAATATGGAATACCCATCATTTTCAGGCATTCCTTCAGCTCGTTCGCGATCTTTCGTTACGTAGATTATCATGATATGGTAATACTATCATATGGCTTGTTTTTACGTAATTTCAACCCCCATAGGCAACCTGGAAGATGTCACTCTTCGGGCTATTCGTATTCTCAAGGAGGTCGATATTGTCCTCTGCGAAGACACTCGTGTGACAAAAAGGCTTTTCGAGAAGCATGGAATAAATACTCCAATGATGAGCTATCACTCGCAAAGCGGGGAGGCGAAAGTCGAAGCGATTTTCGAAGAAATAGAAAAAGGAAAAAATATTGCACTGGTAACTGATGCTGGTACACCAGGAATTTCAGACCCAGGATCTGTTCTCATTTCCGAGATTCGTGCAAAATATCCGGAGTTAAGGGTTTATTCTATACCCGGCGCCTCAGCACTAACCGCTGCACTTTCCATTTCCGGGGTGCCGACGCATGAATTTACCTTCCTGGGATTCCTGCCTCATAAAAAAGGCAGGGAAACCCTTTTTAGAGAAATAGCGGAGTCAGAAAGGACCATGGTTTTCTATGAATCCACGCATAGGATAATGAAGACTTTGGAATCTTTGAAGAAAATCGACAAAAAAATTACTATTGTTAGAGAAATTACAAAAATATATGAAGAAGTATTGCAAGGAAGTGCCCAGGAAATCTTTAATACCATGTCTTCCACACCGGAAAAGCAAAAAGGAGAATTTGTTGTCATAGTCTCTTAATTTTTTGTGATATAATGTTTACATGTCAAAAAGACAAATCCTTTGCGCCCTGGGAGTTTTAATAATAATTTTCCTTTTTCTCGGACTCCCGTCATTCTGGGATAAAATCATTGCTGTCCTTTCCGGCCTCCTCATTATTTTTATCTCATACAACCTACAAGTGGATCAGACAGCGGATAAAACAGCGGACGGGAAGGAGAATGAAACATTTGTAGAAAACAGGCAATAAGGATGAATATAAAAGGAATTATAGCCCTATCAATAATCCTCTTCCTGGTGGTTTTTGCTGTTTCTCTGCTTCCTATAAATCATTCTGCTTATGATTCTGCCTATCAGACTGCGGCTACTCTGATGGTTCCAACTCCTTTTGCTGTGACTCACATGAAGACTCCCGAGCCACTAAAGGCACTGTACATGACTAGTTATGTTGCCGGGCATAGCCAGTTGCGAGCTGGGCTGGTTGATTTGATTGATAAGACGGAACTAAACTCTGTAGTTATAGATATAAAAGATTATACCGGCAGAATTTCTTTTAATGTAGAAAATCCGGAATTGGCAAAGTTCGGCTCGGTGGAAAAAAGGATTCCGGATATAAAAGAATTTATTGGACTTCTGCATGATAAAGGAATATATGTGATCGGGCGCATCTCTGTTTTCCAGGATTCTTTCTTGGTCAAGACTCATCCTGAGTATGCCGTGAAGACAAAGTCCGGTGCAGTTTGGAAAGATCGCAAAGGCATAAGCTGGCTGGATGTCGGCGCCAAGCCTGTCTGGGATTATATTGCGCTCATAGGAAATGAAGCTTACTCTGCGGGCTTTGATGAATTGAATTTTGACTACATAAGATTTCCTTCTGATGGAGATATGGATGATATAGCCTATCCATACAGCCAAGGAAAAATTAAATCACAAGTTTTAAAAGAGTTTTTTGCTTATCTCGATAGAGTCTTCCATCCAGATGATATTACGAAAAATATTCCCATCTCCGCTGACCTATTTGGCATGACTACTTCCAATAAAGATGATTTAGGAATCGGGCAAGTGTTAGAAGATGCTCTTGCTCACTTTGACTACGTCGCTCCGATGGTATATCCGTCTCACTATCCTCCGAACTTCAATGGATGGAAAAATCCAGCTGCCATGCCCTATGAAGTTATTTCTTATGCCATGAAATATGCTTATGACAGGGCTATTATGGCAAGCACCACTCCTTCCAAACTTCGCCCTTGGCTCCAAGATTTCAGTATTGGTGGAACTTCATATACTCCTGCTATGGTGCGAGCGCAGATCCAAGCGACTTACGATGTAGGCTTGACCAGCTGGATGATGTGGAATGCGAGCAATAAATATACAAAAGAGGCTTTACAAGAATAGGGGTTAGTAGTACCATTATATTCCGGATGGTAGTGTGCGCTATTATGGCAATAGCGATCACGCACTATTAAGTGAAACATTAAATGAAACATCAGTATTATGGTTAAGTCATTAAGTCTCTGTGAAAAGGAAGTGCAAAGGATGATTCAAGAAGGCACTCCAAACGGAAATAAGATTCACATCACCTTGCCAGCTCAACTGGTCAAGTCGGGTGAGTCCCGTCAACTATCCGTATATTCGCATGAAGCCAAGGAAATTATCTTGGGTAAAATGCGCCAGATGCAGGTAGCAACAGCATAACCATTTAGCAGCGGTTTTACGTTCGACCCACAACATGTGTATACATCTTGGGGGTCGTTCTGTTTTTACGAATGGCATGGTAAAATAAGGCAAAGAATTTCTACAATTATGAACGAAGAAAGAATCACATACTTTGCCCAAACTGACGCCAGGAATAAGAGGGTAAACTTTGGCATCAAAGCCAAGGACCGCACCAAGCATGTCTATGTGATCGGAAAGACAGGTATGGGAAAGTCGACTCTTCTGGAAAACATGGCGGTGCAGGACATAAAGAATGGAGAAGGAATGGCTTTCATCGATCCCCACGGTAAGACCGCGGATCTGCTCCTAGAATACATTCCGCCAGAGAGAATAAAGGATGTTGTCTATTTTGCCCCCTTCGATACGGATTACCCAATCTCTTTCAATGTCTTGGAAAGTGTAGATCCCGATAAGAGGCACCTTGTTGTCTCCGGACTGATGAGCACCTTCAAGAAAATCTGGCAGGATGCCTGGTCGGCTAGGATGGAATATATTCTGACAAATACTTTGCTGGCGCTTCTCGAGTATCCTGAAGCGACGCTTCTCGGTGTAAATAGAATGCTGTCGGACAAAAAATTTCGTGAAAAAGTCGTGGCGAATGTTACAGATCCTGCGGTCAAGTCTTTCTGGGTGGAAGAATTCGCGCACTATACAGAGAGAATGGCAGCCGAGGCTGTGCCGGCGATCCAGAATAAGATTGGACAGTTTACTGCAAACGCCCTCATACGAAATATGATAGGCCAGTCCAAGTCCTCATTCAATATCCGCGAGATCATGGATAATAAGAAAATCATGATTATTAACCTTTCCAAAGGTAGGATTGGCGAAACAAATGCAAATCTCCTTGGCGGAATGCTCATTACAAAAATATTCCTCGCAGCTCTTTCCAGAGCTGATGTGCCGGACAGGGTAATGAAAGGTCTTCCAAACTTCTATCTCTTTGTGGATGAGTTCCAGTCTTTCGCCAACGAATCCTTTGCCGACATTCTTTCTGAAGCGCGCAAGTACAAGCTGAATCTGACCATGGCGCACCAGTACATAGAGCAGATGGAGGAAGAAGTCAGAGCGGCAGTCTTCGGCAACGTCGGCACGATGATCATCTTCCGAGTCGGGGCTTATGATGCGGAGATATTGGAAAAAGAATTTGCTCCGCAGTTCACAGCAGAAGATATTGTCAATCTCGGCTTCGCACAGATATATCTGAAATTGATGATAGATGGGATCGGCTCGGCTCCTTTCTCCGCTACGACTCTCCCTCCTATACCCCAGTCGGAAAATTCGCATATGCAGGAAGCTATAGAAATGTCACGCAGGCAATTTACCCATACCCGTGCGGAAGTGGAGAAGGCTATCGCTGACTGGCATGAGCCTATAGCTCTGCCGCCAAGGCCGGCGTTGCCGAAAATGGCACCACCACCAGTGCCAAAGGCGCCAGTCAATGTCGGCATTGGGACGACCGGCACTGGGGCGATTCAGCAACCTTTCAAAGCATCTCTACCACCGATTCCAAAACCTCCAGTACAGGCATCAGTGCCTTTATCAAGTCTTGCCCCGAAGACCCCAAAGCCGGGACAGAAAGAAGCTTCACCAGAGAGGGTAAATGAATTGAGAAATGCACTCGCTTCGGTGCTAGGTTCTTCGCCAAACAAGTCAGAGAATAAAATAGAAAATAAAACTCCACCGCCCGCTCCAGTGCCAGAATCTCCAAAAGAGATTTCAACTGAAGAACTAAAAAAAGTCCTAAAAATTGATTAAATAAAATGGCAAAAAAAGCTCTAATATTTTCTCTGGCGTACTATCCGCATCTTGTTGGTGGAGCCGAAGTGTCGGTTAAAGAGATCACCGACAGGATTGGAGATGTGGAATTTGATATGGTTACTCTCTATGCTGGTTCATCCAGATTCGAGCGCATTGGAAATGTGAATGTCTATAGAGTTGGTCCAAAAATACGAGTCACTGGCAGTACCCTTCCTCATATTTCTTATTTTGTAAAATTTCAATATGTTTTTTTTGCTTTTATAAAATCCCTGCTTCTTCACAAACAACGACAGTATGATTTTATCTGGTCAATTATGGCGAGCTACAATGCATTCTCCGCTCTCTTTTTTAAATGGATCCATACAAAAGTCCCATTTCTCCTAAACCTCCAGGAAGGGGATTCTGTGGAGCATATCAGGAAAGCTCTGGGGGCAATGCACCCGCTTTACCTGCAGATATTTAAGAAGGCTGACTATATCCACGCTCTCTCGCATTTCCTGGAAGATTATGGGAAAGAAATGGGAGCAAGTTGTCCATCAGAAGTCGTACCGAATGGAGTCAATTTCAAATTCTTTTCTACCATACCGACGCAAGGACAGATTAAAGCTCTTCATCACGAGCTTGGCATTGACCCTTTCGATACTGTTCTCATTACTACTTCGCGCCTAGTTCAGAAAAATGCTGTTGCAGATATTATTGATTCGCTCACTCATCTTCCTACTTCCGTGAAGCTTGTCATTCTGGGTATTGGTCCCTTGGAAAAAATGTTGAAGGAAAAAACGGTTCTGCTCGGTCTTGATAATCGTGTCAGATTTGTAGGTTTTGTTCCTCATCGCGAGATGCCTCTGTATCTGCATTCAGCTAATATATTCATAAGACCGTCTCTTTCTGAAGGCTTTGGCATTTCTTTTGTCGAGGCAATGGCTACAGGACTGCCAGTTATCGCCACGCCAGTTGGAGGCATTCCTGATTTTTTGAAAGACGGCATAACAGGCTTGTTTTGCAAGTCGGAAGATCCAGCAAGCATAGCAGAGAAAGTAGATTTGCTGATGAAGGATCAAGAATTGCGAGAATCAATCATAGAAAATGCTAGGGCAATGGTAAAAGAAAAGTATGACTGGAACTTGATAGTGGGGCAGATGAAGGGTATATTTGCAAGACTATGAAGGAACGAATGAATATACTCATTACCACAGGCATATACCCGCCAGCATTAGGCGGTCCGGCGCAATACGCTCAAAACATGGGGATAGAGTGGGGAAAAGCTGGGCATATGGTGTTGATAAAGACTTATACATCAGTCGAGCATGCATTACCATCTGGTCTACGCCATCTCTATTATTTCCTGAAAATTATTCCAGCAGTGATCTGTTCGGATCTCATATATGCACTGGATACTTTTAGCGTTGGCTGGCCTGCGACCATTGCCGCTAGGATCTTTGGCAAGAAAATAGTCATGCGCACTGGTGGCGACTTTCTCTGGGAAGGGTATGTTGAGAGAACGTCTGACCTTGTCCTGCTCAAGGATTTTTATCAGACGACAAAAAAGAAATGGTCAAAGAAAGAGAAGATTATCTATAAATTGACGAAATGGACATTGAATAATGTTTCAACTTTAGTATTTTCCACTTTATGGCAAAGAGATATTTTCTTGAAAGAGTACAATCTAAATTCTAATAATATTAAAATAATTGAGAATTATTATGGTGAAAAATTGCCCAGTTTGGGACCAAAAGAAAAGAATTTTATAGGTGGGACAAGGAAACTGAAATGGAAAAATCTAGAAATTTTGAAAGAATCTTTTGAAGAAATCAGTGGAGCTGATTTGGACATGAAGAATTATTCTCATGCAGAGTATATGAAAAAGATATCAGAATGCTACGCAACTATCCTTGTCTCATTGGGTGATATAAGTCCAAATATGATACTAGAATCTATAAGATATAATAAGCCCTTCATTATCACAGAGGAAAATGGGTTAATGGATCGTATTGCTGATATTGCTATTACTGTGGATCCAAAAGATAAAAATGATATAAAGGAAAAGGTATTATGGTTGTGCAATAAAGAGAATTATAATAGCCAAGTTGAAAAGATAAAGAATTTTAATTTCACACATACTTGGCGACAGATTGCTGAAGAAACTTTGAATGTATAAAAATATATAAGAATATGAAGCTTTTAATGATATCCACAGATCGTAAAATATTCGAAAAGGGCAGCGCTGTTGCGCAGAGGCAAGTTGAATATGCCAAAAAATATGAAGAGGTTCATATCATAATATTCTCTGATAAAACTTTTACAGAAAGCACAATAGGATCAAATATATGGGTATATCCTACGCGATCATCATCTAAATTATTCTATATTTTTGACGCTTTAAAACTTGGAAAATTCATTGCTCAAAAAAGAAACATAACTCACATTACCTCCCAGGATCCTTTTGAAACTGGACTCGTTGGTGTCCTGATAAAGAATAAATATAAGGCAGAATTAGAGCTTCAGATACATACAGACATAGGCAGCCCATATTTCCAGAACTTCACTTTTTTGAATAGGATCAGGACTTTAATTTCAAAATATACATTGAGAAAAGCCGATCATGTCCGTGTGGTGTCTGAACGAATAAAAAAATATGTTGCGAAATATATTGATGAATCAAAAATAGAGATTAGGCCTATTGCGATTGATATAGAAAAGATAGCAAACCAATCTACCCACATCGACCTACGTCAAAGATACCCGCATTTTTCTAGAATAATCCTCATGGCTTCCCGCTTAGAGAGAGAAAAAAATATTGATATGGCCTTGCTGGCTTTTAAAATTGTTGCCGATAAAATACCAGGAATAGGACTAGTGATAGTGGGCAAGGGCAGTGAAGAGAAAAGACTTGCAAAACTGGTGATAGAATTGGGTATTGAAAAGTCAGTCATATTTGAAGGTTGGAAAGATGATTTATCCTCTCATTACAAGACTTGCGATGTCTTCCTGGTCTCTTCTTGGTATGAGGGCTACGGTATGACCCTCGTCGAGGCGAAATCATCCGGAGCAAGGATCGTTTCTACTGATGTCGGGGTTGCAAGGGAAATGGGGGCGGTTATAGTAGGATTTAGCCCAGAAAAAATAGCTTATGGAATACTCTCTTTATAAAAAAATAGCGAATTACATTTTCTCGGGAGGAATGGGGGCAGTCACCAACCTCGGTCTTTTGTACATACTCACTGAATTTGCCGACATTTATTATGTTCTCTCTGGAATCATCTCCTTCGTTATCTCTATCTTTGTCAGCTTCTCCTTGCAGAAAAGATTGACTTTCAAAGATGATTCTTCCGAAGGTACGCATAAGAAATTTATTACATTTGCGATAATAGCTATTGTAAATCTCTGCATAAACACGCTTCTGCTCTATTTGCTGGTGGAAATGGCAGGAGCGCATTATATGCTTGCCCAATTCATCTCTTCCGGGCTGATTGCCTTGTGGAGCTACTTCGCCTATAAAAAACTGGTTTTTAAAGAATCTGTTGTAAATAAAATATGCAAAGAGATATAAAGCTGTCAATCATTATACCGATATACAACGAAGAAAAGACTCTGGAGGAAATACTTCAAAGGGTAATTGTCGTGCAGTTTCCTAAAAATATTTCTAAGGAAATAATATTAGTCAATGACGCTTCTACGGACGGCACGAGGGAAATAATAGACAGGCTGTCAAAAGATTATATTGTCATTCATCATGAGAAAAATAGGGGAAAGGGAGCCTCGATTATCGATGGATTGAAAAGGTCTACAGGTGATATTGCCATCATCCAGGATGCGGATCTCGAATACGACCCGGAAGATATCAATAAACTCCTCCCTCCAATTCTAGAGGGCAAGGCCGATGTCGTCTACGGTTCCAGATTTATTTCCAGCCAGCCTCATAGAGTCCTCTATTTCTGGCATTATGTTGGAAATGTTTTTCTGACTTTCGTTTCCAATACTTTTACCAATCTTAATCTTACTGACATGGAGACTGGCTACAAGATGTTTAATAGGAGTGCAATTGATGCTATAAAAGATAAGCTTGTTTCGCGCCGATTCGGAATTGAGCCAGAATTGACGGCCAGAGTAAAGAGATTTAGGATTTATGAAGTCGGTATTTCCTATTCCGGTCGCACATACGAGGAAGGGAAGAAAGTAGGATGGAAGGATGGCTTTTCCGCGATTTGGTGTATTATTAGGTTCAATCTTTTTCCATAACAATGAAACTTCTCATTATTACCCAAAAAGTCGATAAGAATGACTCTGTCCTAGGTTTTTTCTGTCGGTGGATTACAGAGTTTTCCAAGCATTTCGAAACAGTCACCGTCATCTGTCTCTACAAGGGTGAGTACGATCTACCAGAAAATGTCAAAGTTCTTTCTCTTGGGAAAGAGGAGAGGCAATCCCGACTCCAGTATCTCATCCATTTTTACTGGTATGTCTGTTATGAAAGGAAAAACTACGATGTTATTTTCGTTCACATGAATCAGATTTATATCGTGCTTGCCGGAATATTGTGGAAAATATGGCGAAAGAAACTTGTAATCTGGTACACGCATAAGAGTGTAACCCTCAAGCTCCGTCTCTCTGTTTTATTCGCCAATCTTGTCTTTACGGCATCAAAAGAAAGTTTCCGCATCAGGACTAGCAAAGTCCGCATCATGGGACACGGCATTGACGTAGACTTCTTTTCTCCAGATTCTAATGTGAGATCTGGAGAGGCGCTTCTTTCGGCTGGTAGGCTTATGCCTGTTAAGCATCATGATCTGGCGATAGAAGCGGCCAATGAAGCGGGGATGCTCATCCGAATAGCCGGAGAGGGAACAGAGCAAAAAAAGCTGGAACTGCTGGCAAAGAAACTGGGAGCTCACGCAGAGTTTCTGGGACCGCTCAATCAGACGGAATTACGAAATGAATATAGAAGAGCCTCATTCCTTATCCATACGAGCGAGACTGGAAGTCTAGATAAAGCAGTGCTTGAGGCGCTTGCATGTGGGCTCCCTGTGATATCGACAAGTAATTCCCTGGAGGGTATTCCAATAATCAAGGCGACTCCTTCTCCCAAGTCAATCGCGGAAGCAATTGCGCTCCATCGCGACAAAGACTCATCTTCTCTTCCGGAGTACGTAAGGAAGCATCATTCACTTGAAAATCTCATTTCAAATATAGTAGAAAAAATAAAAAGTATATGAAAAAAGAAAGACGTATAGCATTTATCTTCACGAGTTCCAGAGAGGGAATGATGGAAAAAATTAAAAAGGGAGAGATGCCCGACGCACCCCTACGTGGTATGAACCATCTCAGAGAAAAAGCAGATCACTTTACCATTCCCTCCAAGAGCCTCACGTCTCTCCTGAAGGTGCCAAGACTCTTAACATACGACTTTGTCATTTCACAAGATAATCTCATACTTGGATTCTTTGTTTCTTGTCTTGCCAAAATATTCCGGACGAGAACCAAGTGGCTGTATATGTCAATAAACTCATCGATACTCATCAGAAGAAACAAGAAGAAGCCGATCCATCTCTTCCTCCTGAAACTTTTCTGGAAAAGTTATGCACACATCATGTGCATTTCTATGGAACAACTCGAGGATTTTATGCAGCTCAGAATTGACCGTTCCCGGCTTTCTTTTGTCCCGTATGCCATAATAGACCCACGGTTTTTTCAGGCACAACAGATTGCGCCGAACGGTGAGATCATCCTTAGTGTCGGTCGTGACCTGGGAAGAGATCATGCGACGCTCTTCAAGGCAGCAGAGCAGATCCCTCATCCATGGACAATTGCCACTTCTAAGAAATTGGTGCCACCAGACACGGTTCTTCCACCTACAGTGTCTGTGTTCTACGACAAAGATTCACCAGAAGTTCGTGATTTACTTGCCAAATCCCGCCTACTCGTCGTTGTTTCCAAACATTCACATGTTCCAGACGGATCTGATTGTTCGGGTCAGACAGTTGTACTCGAAGCTCTCGCGGCCGGTGTTCCAGTCATTGCGACAGAGCGCGCATGGATGCATGATTATTTTGTCTCAGGTGAAGACCTTATAGTAATCGAGCCCAATGACGCACAAGCGATTGTTCGCGCGATAAATGAACTCTGGGATGACGAAGAAAGACGCAAGAGGCTTGCGAAGTCCGGTCATGATAAGGTCCATGCCCGATATACCACAAAAAATATGGCACAGGACCTCGAGCGTATAATGAACCTACTTGAATGAATCCTATCGTTCTCTATGTCAATCCTGTCTGGCAGCGAAAAGGAGTACATTCTCCTCTTATGCAACCATGGTGGGGTAATCCATATGAAAAAATATCTCTTTTTTCCTGGGAAATGTTCGATGCGTATTCATTTAATACGAAATATTACACATTAGTTGATGATATCCAGAAAGCAGATATGGTACTCGCCCCATACCGGCATAACTGGCTTTTAAAATTTGACAGAGCTCTGCTTGGTGAATGCATGCGTACAGCCAAAGAGCATGGGCTACCGCTCCTCATCGATGGCTTGGCGGATATTGAGTATCCTGTCGGAGAAAAAAATGTCTTTATCTTGCGTTGCGGTGGCCATCGCTTTAAGCCTGAACCTAACAGCATACATATTCCACTTGCCACAGATGATCTTTTGGAGCGGACTCGCGGCGGTAATCTCATGATTAGAAAAAAGAAAGAAGGAAAGCTCTCAATCGGTTTTGCCGGCTGGACGAAAATGTCTCTGAAACAGCGTGTTCTAACAGTGATTAAAGAATTGCCAATTACAGTGCATAGTCTCTTTGATGAGAAATATACAGCATGCCACAAGGGCATATTGTGGCGCCAGAAAATTATAAAAATCCTTCAAGAATCTCCCTATGTAACTTTCAACCTCCGCGCACGGAGTTCATTTTCTGCAAATCCCAAAACAGCAGAAGGGGATATGGAAATATTGCGTGAAGAAATGGTGGATACAATCCTGCAGAGCGACTATGCTTTTGATATAAGGGGAGATGGAAATAATTCCGCTCGGCTTTTCGAAATACTATCACTCGGGCGCATTCCGGTCATCTTAGATACAGAAAGAAATTTTCCTTTTAAAGATAAGATTGATTACTCGTCATTTTCTGTCATCGTAGACTTCCGTGATGCGCATAAATTACCAGAAATTGTCGCCGATTTTCATAAAAATATTTCTCCAGAACGCTATGAAGAAATGCAGAGGAACGCACGTAACGCATTCGTGAATTATTTCCGGATAGATGCCATAATGCGTTTTGCAATGGAAGATTTGCGAAGAATGATAGAATAAGATATATTTTGTCTCATTCACGCTATGTTGCGTGAGCGTACATTGAGAAAGGAAATCCATGAAAGTTGTCCTAGTCGCAGGAGATTTTTCGCAGTCGGAAGCATTGGCAATGCTCGCTGCTTCTCTCGAAGAGGTTGGTCATCAAGTTCTTAAATATCTGGAAAGCGGAAAGCCGCATTTGTATCCTATCGATGCAATTAAATCTGCGTTGAGTGGTGCGGATTGGCTGGTCTGTGGAATCTCCGAACTTTCAGCAGAAGAAGTCACGGCGACCCAGTTTGCGATCGAGAATAATATCAAGGTTGCACTCTACGCCGACACATTTAACGCACATCGGTTGCCCGCGTTCGAACCAGTGAGAAATGCTCCGGTTACAATCTTCACCATCAATGCTGATGAAGCATCTGATGCACAGAAGTTGTTTCCGAAAGCCACTGTTATTGTTACTGGTAATCCTCGATGGGAAAGCTTCTTCTTTCCGAAGATGTCACGTCAGGAGGCGAGACAGTTGCTTCAGATTGATGAAGACAAGATCGTTCTGTTGTGTGTTGGAGACAAGTATCTGACGCAGAACCTGATCCAGTTTGGAGCAACAGTTGATGTCGTCCATAGCCTCGGGTGGGATAAGAATGTTGAAATCATTTTCGCCCTTCACCCCGGCGATCAAAATGAGCGCACATTGTACGATGAAGTCGTGGCATATGCACAATGCGGAGCTCGCATCCTTGATCGGAGCATCCGATCTGGCGACATCCTCATGGGATGCGACTTTGTGGTAGAGTTCACCTCAACCATAGGCATTCAGGCAGCATGCCTCCGGATTCCTATGATCAACTTCTGTTCAACGGTTGCAATGCGAGGGAAGAAGTTGGACAAGGTAAAGGGCCCTTGGAAACTTACAGAGGGAGGTGCAAGCAGGCTCGCTCGTAACGGTTATATCGAAGAGTTTGCGCAAGTCATCTCTGATATGCAGACAGAGGAGTTGGGTAATCATCTCAAAAAGATGCAGAGTGCAATGTTTCCGAAACCGGAATCAAATGAAACCAGTTTCGCGATTCAGAGTATGTGCCACGCTCTCGCGAGTACAAAATAAAAAATTCACGCCAGCAATTGATGAAAATCGGTTGCTGGCTTTTTTGTAGAAAATGTGCCAGTGTGTTTTTAGTCAAAAAGTCCTTTAACCAATGGAGGTAGAACATGAATGCAACACCTGAAATGCGTCTGCTGCAATTGAACACGATAGTGATGAATCGTCTTTTCCCGTTGGATTGGACGTCTATGCCGGTCTATCTGTTCTCTGAGACCTCAGACAATGTACAGTCGGTTTTGGAAGTAGGAAAGCAGTGTCTATATTACGGAGGCGGTCCGGTATGTATCATTGACGACGCCGACAAGACGAATGATGGATATCCGGGTGCTTCGGTATGGAAAGAGAGTCTCGAGAAATGCCGAATAATCACTCTTACCCCCGGCGCGTCTCTCAACACACTGACGGAATCGCTGGCCGTCGCGGCTGTCGCGAAGGAGGAAAAATGGGATAGTCTTGTCATTATCGCTCCACCCTTCCATCAACTGCGGGCATTCATCTCGATGGTGACCGCGGTTAGCACTGTCGGATACCCGACAGTGCGGATCTACAATAAGGTTGGTGTGACCTTGCCGTGGTATGCGCAGGCTCGCCACAGCCAAGGGACACTGACCGCCAAGCGTTCCGACTTGATTCTCACGGAAGCCGAGAGGATTCTGAAATATCAGCAGGAAGGCACTCCTGTGCCGCTTCTCTCCACAGAGAGAGTGCTCGAGTATCTCGAATGGCGGGATACCTGATATTGCAATAAATAGAGTTTTCAGTCATAAAATGAAAAACTCTGATTACACAACACCGCATGGTTCAGTCCATGCGGTGTTATTTCTTATTGCTCGTACTCTTTTTCTATTTCAATATCCCAACGGCTTTTTTCTGACATCTTACGAGGCACTAGATGTATGTCGAATGTTTCGTCGAGTGATTTCTCTAATTCTTTTTCGGTTCCAAACAATTCAACTTTTTTTACATGCAACCAGTTTTTCACTGTAACGAGATCTCTTTTGTCAGATTGAGAAACAATTGAAAGATGAGAAATGTTCGGCTTGATTTTCGGCGGAGGATCACCAGTCATCCACTCCCTAAGAGCATATATATCTCGAACCGATTGCTCTTCCTCCGCAGGAACACCAACGGTAGTTGTAGTACCCAAAGCTGAAGTCACATTACCAAAATAGTCACTCAAGGTAAGCGATCTATTCATCCACCCGAATCGTCGTATTTCGTCATAGAAAATTAGGAAAGTCGGTCGAGCAGTTAGTTGAGCTGATTGCTCATTTAGCCTAGTTATTATGGCACGCTGCTTGTACCAATCCATGTCGAGAGTAAAGTAGTTGTATGAGCTCCATGTAATAAAGAGCGCGCAAATTACCGACACCATGAATGCGCGATATTTTTCTTTTATAACGAGCATAAGGATGCCCCAGTATATGAGCGATGCCCCTATCGGTAACAGCATCGCATGTCGCATTTGGAACGCATGTGGATGAGGGGATTTGCCAACGAGCACATAGGCAATCAATCCGAATGCGAATAGTGCCACTCCCCACCAGAGATACGACTTGTATCCTATGTTGTCCTCGCTTTTCCTAGATGTGGCAACTGTGAGAATCGCTAACCAAGAGCAACCAAGAGTAACAATAAACACGATCATGAAAATCTTGCGCTCGAGGAGTGCCCACGGAACTGTGAGCGGCCAGATGATGCCAGAATATATACCGCTCCACAGATCGGCTATCATTTTCGATATCCACCCCGGCTGGCCGATAACAAACTGATTATAATTTGCCGTTAGACCGTAGGGATCTCCACCCGCCTCCTTTATCACCCAAAATAGAATTGGCAAGAGAATCATCCACGACAACTTTGTTCGCCATTGAGTAAGTAAACTTCTATCGTGGAAAATAGTCAGTAGCACGAATCCATAAAAGAAGACGAGGAATGAATTGGTAAAAAACGAAATAAAAAAGAATACCGCTGCGAGCGTAACACCGGCGCTCCGTACATACCACCGTTCCACACCTACAGCAGACCAGTACAAGAGCGCACCAAGAAAGAAAAGGGCGGTAGAGACCGAATAGAGCACCATAGATGCTATTAAACGTTCAAAAAATAATGGTGACAGGGCAAAGAGCACGGTTATAAGAAATGAAGTCAGTGGCGCTATCTTAAATATGCGCTTAAGAATAAGATAGATCGCGAACGCCGCGATAAGCCAACAAAAAAATGCAACGGCTCTACTCACAAAAAGTACATCGCCAAAGAGCACGATAAGTTTCATAAGATAGTATTGTGCATATTGTTTCTGCTGTTCGAGCGTCAGCCAAAATGTCTGCCACCTATTCAACTTGACCAAGGTAAGCCAGGTCTGATCATCCCAGTACATTCCCCGATTGAGTAGTAACCAAATATTGCTCATCGTGTACAGGAAAGTGATGAGCGACAACTCGAGCCACTCCGGAAGATACTTTTCAATTATTTTTTTCATGCTTTGCGTGATTTTTCACGATATAATGCGGCCTTTTCCTCACCTCATCTGTTATCCTTGATATATATTCACTTAGAATACCCAAGCACAACAACTGAACACCAGCAAAAAATAGGATGAGTATCGCCATGCTTGCATACCCCGGAATTGGTATCCCATTTATTTTCTTGTAAAGAACTATAATGATTCCCAGAGACGCAACTATTGAGCAAAAAAATCCAATTATGGTCATAAGTTTTATCGGGATGTTAGAAAAGGAAAACAGGCCATCGTACGCAAGCTTGAAGAGCTGTCTGATAGTAACTTTTGGTTCACCATATATTCTCGCATCTCGTTCGTATTCAATACCAATCTGATTAAATCCAACCCACGATCGTAATCCTCTCACATATCGATTGTGTTCAGGCATTGCTTGGCTTGTAATGAGGCGGGCTACTCGATGCGAAATAAGAGCAAAGTCGCCGCTGTCGAGCGGCAGTTTGATCGTCGACACTGTTCTCATTAATCGATAGAAAAGATAATATGATGCCCTTTTCAAGAATCCTTCTTTTCTTTTTTTACGAACGCCATATACAACATCGTATCCTTCGTCCCATTTCTTTATAAACAGCAGGATAACTTCCGGTGGATCTTGCAAATCACCATCCATAATGATGACACCATCCCCAACTGCCTGATCTAGACCGGCTGAAATTGCCGCTTGGTGGCCAAAATTGCGGGACAACGTCAGAACACTTACTTTCTCATCCTTATTCATTATTTTCTCAAATTGAGGAGGGGTAGGATTGCTTCCATCATCGACAAAAATGATTTCATAGTCGTATCCATTATTCTTCATGACAGCACGAAGTCGCGTATGGAGCTCGTAGAGCACATCTCCTTCATTGTATACGGGGATAACAATCGACAATTTCATTCTTTAACAATAGCAGGAAATCTAGTTTTTGTCATAAAAATATGCCCATCAAGCAATTAAGCAAGATGGACATATACTGTGGCGCGCACTAACTTAACTTGCGCTTTGTTTCCAAATGTTGGGCGGCAATCGGCCAAATTGTCCCATGGATGTCTCATACCTTAGTGAGGTGGTTGCCCTCGCGTAGAACGGTATTTTGAGTGTGTGGCGGACTTCTTTCTCCACATCTCCTCGTATCTTGACGATATCCGTAGGAGTAAGTGTGTCAGTAAAGACATGGGAATGGTATCCATCGTTCGGATCGCCCTTGTAATAGTTGGCGATTCGCGAATAGTCCACCTCGTGCTGATACAGCTTGGCTCCTGTTTTGGGATCGCTGTAAATCCAGAGACCAAGCTCGCCTTGTACAGGCTTAGCTTCGTCGTAATACGGCGTACCGGGGTACGGCGTGATGATGGTCACATCGAAATCAGCTGGCTTCATTTGAAGCAACCAATCCCGTGTTGCATGGACGGTCTCTTTGCTTTCACCAGGATGTCCGATGGACATCAAAGCTTTCACCTTGATCCCATTCCTGTGAGCAATAGCCACGCACTCGGTATTCTGTTCGCGGGTAGCTTTTTTGTTGATGACTTTTAGGATTTCGGGTGAACCCGATTCAAATCCTGTGAGGATCCAGCGCAAGCCGGCTCGATGCATTGCTTGAGCTTGATCGTCGGTAAATAACTCGGATTTAATGAAACCTCGGATAGTGAACTTTACGCCAAGTTTTTTCTGCAATAAGGTTATCCTATCCATGAGTTCAATGACATTCTTGTTGACATTGAGTTCGTCATCCTGGAACATGAAGCCCTTGCGACCAGTCGTTCGGTACATATGTTCCATTTCCTCGACAATTCGTTCGGTGCTCCGCGTCCTGATGATACGAAAGCTCGGCGAATTGCGCATACCGCAGAAACGACAGCCGAAAGGACAGCCGAGCTGTGCGATAAGGGAAAGCGCTGGCTCTCCGTCGACCAGAAGCATGTAGCTTGATATGTCTATCAGGTGTCTGGCAGGAAACGGCACTGTTTCCAGATCCTCACTTTTCTGATAGAGAGGCGAGTGTACGTCGTCGGCATCAATAAGCCTTGGCGCATTGTCCTCAAGAGCAGTGAATATTGCTTTTTCACCATCCCCAGCAACTAGAACGTCAAAGGTCTCAAACAACTGACCCATAGCCTTTCTCGCCCGGCCGTGTTTGATACCATTATTCGTCTCGCTTCTTAGCGCGGTGTTGACGGAAGTGACATGAGGTCCTCCGAGAATCAACTTTGCATTTCTCCGCACGGTGCGGATTTCCCTTACGACATCGTGGGTTTTTGGCATTTGCGCTGTCGTGCTTGTAATGCCAAACGTCAGGATGTTCGGGTTGTTTTTTACATAATCGGAGACCGCGATCTCAAAGTCTGTCAAACCAGAGAGATCGAGCACCTCCAGTGGTACACCAGCGCGTTCGAGCACTGCCGCAATGGTCAGAATGCCTCCAGAAGGCGTAACCCTCTCATCTAATAAGAAGACAGAAGGAGGGATGATTAAACAGATGGTTTTGGTTTTCATATATTTTTTTGATTCGCGAATGAATCGGAACAATCTAGTGAAACTATAGCAGAAAAAAAGAAGGAAGACCATGGCTGTATGAAATCACTAGCTAATTCGACAGCTTATCTCTATAATAAGCAGTACTTTTACCCATATGAAACTCTATTATATCGCCAATGCCCGCATGCCTACGGAAAAGGCTCATGGGATTCAAATAGCAAAGATGTGCGAGGCGTTTATCGAAGCCGGCATAGATCTCACTCTCATCGTTCCAAATAGGAAGACTGTGCCAAAGAGTATGAAGGATTACTATGGATTGCGGGTAGATATTCCGATGATAAAACTGCCGGCAATACATACGCATACTGGTGGAAAAATACTTTTCACGCTAAGTTCACTTTCATTTGCTCTATCATACTTTGCACATAGATGGCTATTTTGGAAAAAAGGAGAGCGAGCCGTAGTTTATACGATTGATATTGATAATACCGCCTACTGCCTCATCCCATTCTTAGGTTTGCCATATTTTTCCGAGGCTCATAGCACCAAAGCCAAGACATGGATCCATCGGATTCTATTTTCCAGAATCTCCGGACTCTTCACTATCAATCGTATTATCAAAAAAGAGATGATAGAAAAGTTTGGTCTAGAACCGCAAAGAGTGGTAGCCGAACCAAATGGTGTAGATGAATCGTGGTTTGCAAGCGAGCAGAATAGTAATACGCGAAAGGAAGCACGGAGATCATTGGGAATAGATGAAAATCTTAAGCTAGCACTTTATGTCGGTCGTTTTTTCGACTGGAAAGGTCTTGAAATATTACCACCTACCGCTCTTCTGCTAGAAAGTAACATGGCCATCGGCGTTGTCGGCGGTCCAAAAGAAGAATTTGCCAGAATAACTGGGATACAGTCGTTACCACCAAACTTACTTTTTTTCGGTGATCAGCCCTATGCCATAATTCCATTATGGCTCCAGGCGGCAGACGTCCTGATTGTCTTGGGTACGAAGCGAGACATGCAGTCGTATTATTACACGTCGCCAATGAAGCTTTTTGAATACATGGCCTCGGGAAAGCCGATCTTGGCAAGCGACACGCCGGCCATTCGCGAAATTATTTCGGAGAAAGAAGCTGTCTTTTACACTCCAGACAATGCGGATGATATGGCTCAAAAACTGTGGTATACTATGAATCGCTCGGATGAGACCGTCTTGAAAGTTTCCTCTGCAAAAAGCCTCGCCACAACTTTTTTATGGCGTAATCGAGCTCTGCGTATCCTAGAAATTATCCATGAAACTCTCTATCGTCATACCGGTATACAATGAAGAAGAAAATTTGGCTGAACTCTACAGACGTTTGAGCGCGGTTCTAACTGCATTACCATATCTATCCGAGATTATTTTTGTTAATGATGCCAGCTCCGATACAACCTCGTCAATTCTGAAGAAATTCGCCGCGAACGACAAGCGTATAAAAGCCCTCACTCTTTCTAGAAATTTCGGTCATCAGATCGCTCTTACCGCAGGTCTAGATATTGCAGAAGGCGACATGATCATCAGTATGGACGGTGACCTCCAAGATCAGCCAGAAGTCGTGCCAATGCTTATTGAGAAATTTAATCAAGGCTTCGATATTGTGTACGCAAGGCGTCGTACTCGCCGTGATACATTATTCAAGAAATGCGCCGCTTTCGTATTCTATCGTATGCTCAATGGTCTGTCGGAGATTCCAATCCCCGCGGACGTCGGCGACTTTCGCCTTATGAGTCGACAGGTTAAGCAGGAGCTCATGAGGTTTAAAGAGCAATCGCCTTTTCTGCGTGGTTTAGTCAGTTGGATGGGCTTTCACCAAGCTACGATTGAATTTGATCGTGATAAGCGCTTTGCTGGGACTCCGAAGTATTCCATGAAAAAGCTCATCACTTTGGCCGTTGATGGAGTCATGTCTTTTACCGCGAAGCCTCTCTGGGCGATATTTGTGGCAGGCTTGACTCTCTTTCTCATTGGATTTATAGGAGGAGTTGGACTTGTGGTGCAATCGGTCATTTATGAATCTTCCCTTGTGACCATTGAACTTATTTTATCTGCCATTTTTTTCTTGGGAGGTATATTACTGTTCGCTCTCGGTATTATCGGCATATATATAGCTCGCATATCCTCTCAATCACAGGGTCGACCGCGTTATATTATTCGCGAGAAAATTAATTTATGAAATTTGTAGCTGATAATAAAAAAATATTAATTTGGCTTTCCATTGCGACGCTACTCCTCGCGCTCCTACCTGTCGTGGATACGATGGTGACAATCGGAAGAGATTGGAAAGGGGTACCTATGCTTTATACTGATGAGGTTCTCTATTATGCGCAGGTGAGGGAAGTCGCCGATGGGCATCCATTTTTCGGCAACCCCTATTTTTATGAGCATAGAGAGAGCTTAACCCCCGCATTTTTTGGATCAAATTGGCTTGCGAGCATTCCTTTTTTTATGGGCATGTCGCTGCCGCAGGCTATTGTCGCTAACTTCCTATTTTGGAGCCTTGTTTTCGTTTTTGCTGTTTTCTATCTGCTACGTCGATTGGGAGTAGGGGGTATGTGGAGCGCAACTGGTGCCTTGTTCGTATTCATACAATCATATCTTACGGCATATCGCATGAGTGTCCGTCAGGAGGTTTTCCCTTTTTTCTTTATATTTTATATTACACTTTTCGCCTGGTTGGAGAAGCCTGGAGATAAAAAAAGGATTGTGGCTCTGGCAGTGTCCGCGGGAACCTCCTTTTACCTCTACAGCTTTTTTTGGCAGGTCGTAGTGGCGACACTCGGATTGGTTTTCATATACGCAATACTGATTCGCCTCATAAAATTTCCAAGCTTCAATATTCCAAGGCCAGCTATTTCTTCAGTTTTTTTCGTCGGAATATTATCCGCAGTTATTGCCTCGCCGGTCATATACTACACATGGCTGCAAACCCATACCGAGTTTTATTGGGAAGCGATGGGCAGATTTGGCCTCATAAATACGCATGTCCCGACAGCAGAAGTGGTCTATTCAGGGTCATGGGTCATCATCCTGCTTGTATTATTTGTCCTTGGCTGGCGTTGGTTTCCGAATATATTTTCCCGCGAAAAATATTCATTCATCTTTGTATTCCTTGCTCTCACTGGCCTATCCATGGTCTGTCTCCAGGCAAGTAATATGATTACTGGCAAGGAGCTAGAGACTGCACAACACGTGAAGTCCTTTATTGTTCCGTGGCTGGCCATAGGATTCTTCGCGTGGCTTGCATATAGTTGGAAATCGATTATGAAAAAAGGAATAAGAGAAATGGTATTGGGGACAATTGCTCTAGCTTTAATTGTAGCAAATATTCACTTCATTCTTTTTATAACGCCTTTTCCAGTTGGTGAGACCAAAAATCTACGGAAAGATATGCAAAACTATGGCCCGCCTCTCTCATGGCTCGAAGAAAGAGAAGCTAATCCGACTGTCATCTGGTCTGATCCGGAGAATAATATTACCCCATATATTCCAGCTCTGACAAAACATTATGTTCTCTATGCAGAACCAGGTAATCTGAACATACTCTCCGATAGTGAAGTAGAGGATCGCTATCTGACGACACGGTATTTCGATGGTATTTCCACCACTACACTCAAGTCAGAATTCGCTCTGTATGCTGGCCGCTCGAGAACTTATCATTATCCCAAGACCCTCGAGCGCAAGCAGAAGGTTTGTCGGATTCTGGGTATTACTGAATGGGAGTGGTGTCCGACACAGATAGATAAATTTGAACTGGTTGGCGATGCATACTTCACACGCTTGATTCAGAAATACAAGGATAATATTACACCCAGAATTCACGAGAAGCTTGCCGCTTATCATGTCCGTTACATCCTGGTAGATAAAAAGCAAAGACCCAATGTTAATCCCGAACGTCTGATTGGTACAGTTAAAGAATATGATGATGGACGCTTTGCAATTTACCGTTATGAAGCAAAAAAATAAAGTTCTGTATCTTTATGCAGGTTCGCGACAGAAATTCTATGAGGATTGGAAGCGCGGTCTGGTTGCCGATACCCAGCTTTTGGGACTGAATCACATGGCGAAGCTTGGCATCGATGCTCAATTTATTGAATGGTCTTTTGCCGAGAAATTGCGCCGAGTGTCCTTTAATCTAGTTCATATCCCATACATTTGGATAATCAGACGATTTGATATTGTCTTCATATGTGCCGGATTACCCCTCGTTTTCCTTGCGAAATATGTCTTGAGATTCAAGAGACCTAAATTTGTCATTTACAACACATATCTTACGAACGCCCTCAAACGTCATCCTCGGGGAATTATCCATTTCATAAACAGGAAAGCCATCAAGGGAATTGATTGCGTGGTGTGCACTGCCCGTTTCCAAGAAAAATTTCTCATAGAATTGGGATTCGATCGCTCCAAAATCATTTTCCGTCCTATAGGCATAGATGCCAAAAAGTTTTATGATGAATCCCAAAAGAATCATATCAAGGCAAGTGACACACCCTACATTGCGAGTGTTGGCCGTGATCCTGGTCGTGATTACAAAACACTCTTTGAGGCTGTGCGAGGGCTACCTGTACATGTGAAAGTAGCGACAAAACCTTATGCAGTTGCAGGTCTCGATATCCCTCCTAATGTCGAAGTGCTTTATAATATTCCTTACGAAGAGATGCCCGTATTCTATAATAAGGCACTTTTTGCTGTGGTACCACTTCGCGATGCCGATGATCCGAAGGGCTCGGATACTTCCGGTCAATACGGTTTTCTCGAACCGATGGCGTCTGGCAAGGCCGTGATTGTCTCGGACAAAGAAACGGTTCGTGACTATCTCATTCATGAGAAAAATGCCTTTTTGGTAAAGCTTGGCGATGCCGCGTTGCTGCGATCGGCTATTGAAAGGCTTCTCTCTGATCTTGAAATTCGAAAAGAACTCGCTCAGGAAGGGCAAAAAACAGTTATGGAGAAGTTTACAAGTGAAAGATTTGCTCAAAGTTTAGCAGAGATATTCAAATCTATATGAAAACCATAGCCTTCTTCGGAATATATGATCCTGAATATTCGCGCAACCAAGTCCTCGCCCAAGGCTTCAGGGAAAATGGCTGGAGTGTCGTAGATGTCAGAGTCAACCCAAGAATACATCGTGGCATTTTTAAATATATCGAGTTGGTTAAGGAGCGGTTCAAAACAAAAAACACCGGCAGTAAACCTGATGTCATTCTCGTGGCGTTTCCGGGTCATACAATGGTATGGTTTGCCCGTATCATATGGCCTGGATACCGTGTATATTTCGACGCGTTTCTTTCCCGATATGATTCAAATGTAAATGACAGAAAATCTTACAAGGCGTACTCACTTCGCGGCTGCGCTGACTGGCTTATTGATTGGAGCAGCTGCATGCTTGCGCATAGAGTCCTTCTCGACACCCAGGAGCACATCACGTATTTCTCTAAAACTTTTTTCATACCTGAGAAAAAAATGATCCGCGTGCCTATTGGGGCAAATACGGCCATCTTTTATCCCCACGAGCTACAGCGAAGTTCTAAAAAATTCATCATCCATTTTCATGGAATGTTCATTCCTTTACAGGGCATAAAGTATATTCTTGAAGCCGCTGAATTATTAAGTACCTCTCCAGATATTATTTTTCATATCATAGGATCGGGTCAGGACTTTGGCGCAATTTCTGAATCGGTTCAAGAGAGGAAAATATCAAACGTCCGCCTGTTGGGCAAAAAAGAACCGATCCAGGTCGCTCAGCATATCGCGGAATCCGATGTCTGCCTGGGAATATTTGGAGACACCGACAAAGCCTCCAGGGTAGTGCCGAATAAGGTCTATGAATGCATGGCAATGAAAAAAGCGGTTATTACAGCGGATACTCCGGCAGTGAAAGAATTTTTTACAAATGAAAAGCATATGATACTATGTGAGCGAAGCAGTGGCAGGGGCATAGCGGAGGCCATTCTCAAACTGAAAAATAACCAGGAGCAAAGGAAGGAACTGGCCGAAAATTCATACGCTTATTTTATCGAGCATATGTCGCCACGCGTAATCGTTTATAATCTCATAAAATCTCTTTACATATGAAAAAAATGTTCATCATCTACGAACTAGGACATGTAGATGAATTAAAGAAGTATTTCGAAAAGTGGTCTGAAGAAAAGGACTCCTTAATTGTTGTGGCACTCTCGATTGATATAGAGGAAAAACTGACAAGCGCAAATATACCCTTTGTATCGGCGGCGTCATATAAAAAGATTTTTCTCGACCAGTTGTCAAATGAAGATGAAATGATGAAAAACTTTTTTGATCGGTCGCATTGGAAAGAGTTCGTATATCGGGATATTGAATTACCGAAAATATTTCAATTTATGTTTCGAGCGTATCTCCAGGTTGTCCGGTATCATGGCATGCAACTTATGAGAATTATCGAATCCCATCCAGAGATAAAGGAAATCAAAGTATTTTCACCGAGTGAAGTTCTCTCTGCAACGTACGGAACGCTTGCACCTCGGGAAATACACGTTGTTATGGATTGTGTGAAAAGAATAGGGGAGATTCGCGGGATTTCCATAACGGTTATGCCGCTCACAGTTGTCCTCACATCTTTCCATAAATCATTGCAACCTCTCATTTTCTCTATAAAACGTTCGCTCTTTGGTTTTGCTATTGGGATTTGGAATAGGTTGGTTGTTGTATTTGTCCGTCCTCGCGACACACGTTTTCTTATCAGTGATCATTGGAAAAATGTAGAATCATTTATCAAATTACTCAAAAATGAAGAATGCATTTTTCTTGATCGTTCTGAGATTAGACACATCCCTTGGAGACTACTTTTCCGACATCGAATGCGATTTGTGCACAGTATAGATTTCCTTTCCCAAAAGACGAAAGAAGAAACAAAGCGCGAGGCAGAGAAACTACAAGAAGTATGGAGAGATATGAGAAAAAATATCCCGGAAATTTTTATCTGGGAGGGAAATTCATTTGACGAGCTTCTTCTCTCTGCCCTTGATGACATTGTTCGAGACTTTCCAAAATTACTTTCTGAGATTGCGGGAACATATTGTATGTATGAAAAAATGCGTCCACACGTTGTCACCCTACGCGCCAGCGTGAGCAAACAGCCTCATTTTTCCATCCTACCACTCGTCGCAAAAAAGTACGGCATCCCGTCTCTCGAATTGCAACATGGGCTGGAATATCTAGGTCCAGGTTCTTGGTCTCGAGAACATACGGCGGAATATATAGCAGTGTACGGCGCGCTTGTAAAAAAAGAACTGATGGCTATTGGCTATCAGAGTGATAAGCTTCCTATTATTGGTTCTCCACGATTTGACCAGAATATACAATTAATAGAGAAATATAAAGAAAAGAGAGATAAGAAAGAAAAATTTACAGTACTTTGTATAGCCCCCGATATCAGAGCTTTTGAAATATATGATTCATACAGTGCCTCTGACTACTTCACTTCGATAGCCGCGGCACTTGAGACAGAAAAAGAAAATGTGCATATCATAGTAAAGCTGCGCCCAGGACCTGCACAGGAGGGGGTATTACGTCTAATTATCGACAAAGCCTTCTTGGGTTTTTCATACAAGATCGCTCATAATGAACCGATTTCCCATATCTGCAGGGAAACAGATATAACTATCTCGTGTTTCTCCACTGCTTTACTTGAGGTTCTTCAATTCAACATCCCAGTAGTGATACATGCACTACACCCGGTTGATGCGCAAGTTATAGATTTCCATTTTCTACCATATAGTGAAGCCGGCGCTGTAAGGATAGTCTACACGCCTGACGAACTCAAACAAACACTCTCACAGCATAACCATGGGAAAACCACGTCATTTATGACTCAAAATTTCTGCTTTGACGGAAGGTCAAGCGAAAGGTATGTTAATCTTATGTATGAACTCCATGATATTTATAGTCTACGAAATTCAGAATATCGATGAGGCAAGGCAAAGATCTGAAGATGGTGAGAAGATCATCTGTCTGAATTTTTTGCTTGAATGCGAATGCAAAAGGAAGAATATCCCATTTATTCCTTTACGCAATTTTGTCGACTCGGAAACAGGAGAAGAAGAGTGGTGGAAGCTTTCCCATGACATCTCTCGCGAATGGTACCGCCTACCATCTATGGACTTTTTTAAACATAAAGGAATTAGAATTGCCGAGGTGCCGGAACCTATCATGCAGGCTCATCTCGCAAAGATCTTTTATTTCGTAAGGATATTTATTTTTTTGAAAAAAGCCTTTCCGGAAGAGCATTTTTCCATCCCGCACCCCGCATCAGAAAATTTGTCATCAGAATGTCTCTCCTCTTTCCAGCCATGGGCCGTTCTTGACGCCGCACTTATGGTCGGTCTTGTTCGCGCAACTGATTATAATCGAACAACTCCACAGAAATATGTGTTCGAAGTTGAAACAAATAAATCCAGACTCCTCAAACTTTACAATTTCCTCATGGGATTTGCTCCCAAAAGAAGCAGGAAAGTATACATGAGTGGATATTGGACACATGCAGAGTCCCTGGTGCCGCTACTCGATGACACGGAGCTAATTATTCTCGAAACAAAAAAGTTCAAGGACATACCATGGAACCAACTTCTTAAACATCGCATGCGGTTTATTTATTCTCATGGTCCGGTAAGTTCTAAAATTGAGAAAAACGCAGAAAATATTGGGATTGTCTATGCAGAGGGGTGGAAGTCAGGGAGGAAGGACGTAGAGTCTTATCTGCAAGATATCCGTGAAGATCTTGACTGGGGTCCTATAGTGGATGCGTGCGAGCATATAGTCACATATGCGCCACGAGTCGTGGCCGATATAGACACTTTGTTCGAAGTAATGAAAAAAGAAAAGCCAGATATTGTCCTTGTCATGGCCTCTGTAGGTGGATCCCATCATTATTTTTTTCTCATGACATGTATTGCCCGACAGCTCGGCATTACATCTGTGGAATTGCAGCATGCGACTGTAACGAGTGATCCCAGATCTGTATTCTGCCGCATCGAGACGGATTATTTATTGACCTATGGCGAGAGTATAAATGATGCACATCGGAAAATCGGAAACGGACATAAGCATCTCGTGTCCGCAGGCTCACCTCGCTTCGACCGATATATGAACGAGCAGGTTGAGGGCGCAAAAAAAGGAAAAGAATTTTTCAGGATGTTAGGTCTGGATTCCGCAAGACAAGTTCTTCTTGTTGCCGTGCCATTTTCCGAAACATATGCATCTGCAGTGGACTCCTATCTGCTCCAGGAATTTTTTCAAACTATTTACGAAATACAAAAGAAAACTCCTGGCCTGCAAATTGTCTTTAAATGCCGCATTGAAAAACTAGTAGCAGTCACGAAAGAGTATTTGGACAAACTATTCTCGCACGACTGGGTCGTTACTGGCAATGAAGACATCTATCCTTTCATCTGCGCGAGCGATGCAGTCCTTTGCAACAATTCCACAGTCATATATCAGGCAGCACTTGCAAAAAAGCCACTCGTGCTGTATCCGTGGAAGCGCTTCGACTCCTATCATGCTGAACTCTATGCTCTATACATTCCTCTTTTCTATTCTGATAAGGAGGCCGTTGAAACTCTCACAAAGGTTTTCTCTGACTCTGCGTATCGCAGTGAACTCCTTATAAAACAGGAGGAGTTTCTCAGGGGATATATGTTCGATGGAAAATCAAGTAAGAGGGTAGCAGAGTTCATAAAAAATCTTGCATTGTAGGGTTTTTCATGTAATATTAGTGATTATGAATTTAAAGCACTTGAGCGGGAAAACTATGCTTATTACCGGTGGTACCGGTTCTTTAGGCAAGAACTTTGCCAAGTACATCCTCGCTCATTCCGCCGTCAAGAAGCTCATC
>CALQZK010000002.1 GCA_943349555.1 Candidatus Nomurabacteria bacterium | reverse complement strand
CATCTTTGTGGAACCTACTACAGAAATTTATGAAGGAATGGTTGTCGGCGATGTCTCTAAAGGCGAGGATATGGAAGTCAATCCATGTAAAGGTAAGGCCATGAGCAATATGCGATCTTCGGGAAATGATGAACATATTATGCTGACTCCAGCTTGGAAAATTGATATTGAAAAGGGACTGGAGACAATGCGTGAAGATGAGTATCTGGAAATCACTCCTCTGAATGTGCGTCTACGAAAGAAGTTTTTAACTAATACGGATAGGGCGAAAGCGAAGAGGAAGGATATATAAATGAATTGTAAATCAAATGCGGCCAAACCCGAAGGCTCAGCCGCATTTTGTCGTTAAAACTACGAGTGTTTAGAAGGCAACCCGATGCTGTTGCATACTGGAATATTCCAGAGGGCGGAAGGATTTTCTTGCAGGAACTTGGATTGGCAGAGAAATGTTGCCAGATTCAATATTCTGGATTTCTCTGTGGACCGGGTGAGTTTTCTCATCCAGACGACGCATCCACCTACTCCTGACGTTACTAGGTATATCCATCAGATTGACTAGGGTCCTCAGCCTTTCCACCAATGTATCTGATCTGGATGTATTTGCGAACATATCGTTCTTTAATATATCCTGAATCGTTCGAGTCTTGGTTAGGTACTCATTCCAGCGCTGTTCAATCGCATTGTCGTCCGCTCGAGTGATTCCCTGATTGATTCGGCTTTCGATGCCTTGGCGAAGTTGTTCTTTTGTGCAGTTAATGATGAGGACTCGGAAGGTGATACCTCCACCCCTGGAAATCCTAATCCATTCCTGAACTTCTTCTTGGGTGCGTGGACATCCTGCTATAAGATAGTGGAGTACCTCGATTCGTCTTTGTCTTATCCATTCCAAATTCTCCATTACCGACTGCACCACTAGTTTTGCAGGTAGGAGCCTACCCTCAGCTTGGTCTTCCAATAAGTTCATGAGTCTGAGGCCGGTTGCACTTGCATAATTTCGGCTGTTTTCCAGACACTTGCTGGAATCAATATTCACAATCCTTCGCGGATCATCTGTCACATTATGCCGTAATAGTTTAATTAGTGTTGATTTTCCACCACCAGCTGGGCCAGTCACTAACGTGACGTTGTATTGGGTAGACATTTTTCCTTTCCTCTTGGGATTTCATTCGCCACAATCAAGAGCTCAAACACACGTTTGAGAAGAACATAGCTTCGGAGAATATACCATAATATTTACGAAAAGCAAGATCATTCCCCAACCCTCACTCTCTTAATCGAATACGCAATCGCCCCAACCCCTGCATCCTTTCCCATTCTCTCAGCCAGCGTTCTCATATATGTCCCACTCGAACATTTCACCTTTAATCGCCAGATTTTAAAGTCCAATTTTCCAAATTCTTCTGCAAAAGCTTTCCATTCCTCTATTATTTCCTTCTGTCGAAAGTCGCCTGTGACTAAGGCGATTTTTCCAATAGCAATCTCGGCAATTCCAATACCAGACAACTCCCTCTCCTCCAATTTCTCTATAGAATAAATTTCCACTGCTTTTGTCGGCATTTCTTTCGGTACTTCTTTCATTGCAATTATTTTCGAAGAGTATCGTGGATAAGTCTGCTCAAACTTTCCCACATATTTCTGCAAGTCAATTTCTCCAGCTTTTTCCATATTCAAGCCATTAATTATTCCCAACACATCTTGCGTATCAGTTTTTACTCCAAAGAGTACTTCGATTTCATATTCTTTATTCATTCCAAGATACTTCTCTTTATTTTTACACTCATCCCCGACAAGAATAATAAGGACTCCCTCAGACATAGGATCTAACCGCCCGGCATAAGTCATGGGAACTTTTGCTCCAATTTTCTCCTCCAAACGCACTCTCTCCAAGCACTCAAGCGGAGTTTCGCCTATATTCTTAATTGAAATAATGACTTTTTTCATATCTTTGATACAATAATGCCATGAAACTTCCAACTGATCCATACAAGGGTGTGCGTGACTTCTATCCTGCGGACATGGCCATGCAGAAAAAGATTTTTAATATCTGGCGTAATGCTGTAGAGAAATATGGCTATGAAGAGTACGGTGCGTCTGTATTGGAGCCTGCAGAATTGTATAGGGCGAAATCTGGAGAGGAAATTGTTAATAAGCAGACATATACTTTTATCGATCGCGGTGATCGCGAAGTCACTCTTCGTCCGGAGATGACTCCTACTGTGGCCCGCATGGTGGCAAGTAAGAAAAAGGAACTCATCTTCCCTGTTCGTTGGTATTCTATTCCCAATCTTTTCCGCTATGAGCAGCCGCAGAGGGGGCGCTTGCGCGAGCATTGGCAATTGAATGTTGATATTTTTGGAATTGAAAGTATCCAGGCTGAAGTAGAAATTATTCAAATCGCCTGTGATATTACCAGAGCCTATGGATTGAAGGATTCTGACTTTGAAGTGCGCCTCAATAATCGCAAGGTTATGAATTATGTGGCCAAAGAAGTTTTCAGCCTTACCGAAGAGCAAGCACAAAAAGTTTCTAAATTGATTGATAAGAAAGATAAAATTCCCGCTGACATTTTCGCTGATGGAATAAAGGAAATCTTAGGTGATAATGCTCCGAAGTTTTTAACTCTCCTTAATTCAAAGAACTTCGAAGAATTTGCAAAGCAATTGCCGCAGACTAAAGAGGAGCATGAAGGATTAAAAGAAATAAAAGAAGTAATATCTGCTCTGGAAAAATTAGGTATTACAAATACTCGCTTTGATCAGACTCTCATGCGAGGTTTCGACTACTATACAGGGATTGTTTTTGAAGTGTTTGATAAGAATCCGAATAATAGGAGGTCAGTGTTCGGTGGGGGGCGATATGATGATTTGTTATCTCTATTTGGCGGAGAGAAAGTGCCTGCTGTTGGTTTCGGCGCTGGTGATGTAATAGCAAGGGATTTAATAGAGACTTACGACAAGGTTTTGGTCGAAGCTGCAACTGCCGATTTTTGTATCTGTATTCTAGGAAATGAAAACACCCCCTTCGCTCTAGAAGTAGCTCAAAGCCTCCGTGATAAAGGTCAGAAAGTCGCAGTTGACTTCTCCGGTAGAAAAGTAGGCGATCAGATAAAGTCTGCTGATAAAAGAAAAATACCTAAAGTCATTTGCATAGGAGATGATGAAGTAAAGACGGGGAAATATAAGATAAAAGATTTGGCTACTGGGGAAGAAAGCGACATGTGAAATGAGAAAGATCACCTTTGACATCGAGACAAAGAATTTCTTTCATGAAGTTGGGTCAAACGATCCGACAGCTCTGGATATATCTGTTGTTTGTATCCATGACTCATTAGACAATCAATACAAAAGTTTTTTGGAAAAAGATTTCCCTAGTCTGTGGCCAATCATGGAAAAAGCTGATGCCCTCATTACTTGGAATGGAGACCACTTTGACATTCCACTTTTGAACAAATACTATTCCGGCGATCTTTCCAAAATCCGCAGCATTGATCTTATGAGAGAAGCTCGGAATGTCATCGGACGCAGGCTTAAGTTGGATACTGTAGCAGAAGCAACATTGGGAAAAAAGAAAATTGGAGGAGGATCTGATGCGGTGGACTGGTGGAATAAAGGAGAGATTGATAAGCTCATAAAGTACTGTATTGAGGATGTTAAAATTACAAAAGAGATTTATGATTTTGCCTTGGCGAATGGAGGATTTAAATATAAAGATTTGGGAGCTGGTGGCGCTGTGCATGATATAAAGATAAATACATCTCAATGGGAAATTAAGCCAGAGCATACAATGACATTTACTCTACCTTTCTGATATAATAGCCATATGGAAAATCAATCAAAAGTTTTAAATATACCCACAGCTATTATTATCGCCGGCGCTATAATCGCCGGTTCGGTCATATATACAATGAAGCCTTCGCCTTCTGCTAACCAAGCAGCCGCTATCGGCTCACAGCAAATGCAATTGAAACCCGTTAGTTCTGCAGATCATATCCTAGGAAATCCAGATGCAAAGATAAAAATAGTTGAATATTCAGATCCCGCATGTCCTTTCTGCAAAGTCTTCCATAATACAATGAGGAAGATCATGAACGAATATGGTAAGTCTGGAGATGTTGCCTGGATCTATCGAAGCTTCCCTATCGACAAGCCTGGCACTCGCCCTGATGGCGGCATCCTTCACCCAAATGCCGGACGAGAATCGCAGGCTATGGAATGCGCAGCTGCTCTCGGTGGTAATGATAAATTTTGGGTTTATACTAATCGTCTTTACGAAATAACACCCTCAGTCACTTCCACCAGTCCAGATGGTCTAGATCAGAAAGAGCTTCCGAAGATTGCCGAATTTGCTGGTCTTGATGTGGCTGAATTTAAAATTTGTTTGGACAGTGGAAGATATAAAGATAAAGTCGAGGCTTCATATCTTGATGGCCTCAACATTGGTATCCAAGGAACACCTTCCAGCATTCTCATTACTCCCGCAGGAAAGCAGATTCCAATAGAAGGCGCACAGCCTTATGAATCAATAAAGCAGAGTATTGATGCGTTGCTGGCGGAGGGTAAATAGGTGGTATTGACAAGTATGGCTTAATATGCTATGCTTATATAGTCTTAGTTCACCAACCAAAAACTGAATAGCGAGCAATTATGAATGCAACTGAAATGTCGGAGCTGGCGGCGAAAAACCGTTTACAAGCTAAATCCTTCGGAGTATCAATTATGAAACTCCAGGCGTTCTCGGAGCAAGTCATAGCCAAGGCAATCAATGCCCTTCATGAACCATTGCCGGATGAGTATGAGTGTGTGATGTTTGGGATCTATCAGGATCCCAGCAACCCTCTCAAACTTCTTCGCCAATGCATCGTCAAAAAGAACATGACGAACAATCGGGATGTTGTCCGGATCGATGGATCTGGATACGCCACCCTTGATCTTAAGGATGGAAGATGGGTCATCTGTCTTGGAGACTGCTAACAACAAAAGAGGTCAGTAACACCTTTAACCAAAAGTTGCTAGGAGCGCACGACCCTCGGGTACGGCGTTCTTTTCTTTTATATATCTCTTAACCCACACCACTCGCATTTATCGTCATTGCATTTTGCCTCAAGAATCTTTCCACTAAATACGCTGTCTAGTAAAGATTGAATTTCAGTCCTGACTTTTTCCATATCGGTGGTTTCAATCGGGAGTGTAACTGTGGGACATCTCCCTTTTTCGTCAGGAGAAACGAAGACTAGAGCAGGAGTAATTTTCCTATTCCTCCATCGGGAATCTCCACTAGCTAGGATTTTATAAAAAACCAACTGCCTGAAGAAATTCCCATCCACATCAGTCTTTGTCTCGCCTTTTATCGCATTCACAGACATCGCCTGCTTGGTCTTATAATCATATATGTATACCTCATTTCCATTATCGATTATTGCATCGAGCTTTCCGTGGAGATTAATGTTCGAGAATGGCGCTTCAACCCAGGATTCTGTGAAAATTGCAGAATTTTTAGGAATTAAAAAATGAGCTTCTAAAGCTTTTGCCACCACTGGGATATTTTCCACCAATTCTTTTCTGGCTGATTCCTTTTCTAGTACTGGCAGAAATGATTCATCAAAATATTCTTTGATTTTTTCTGTGAGAATTGTTTCAATTTCCCTAACACCCCGTGATTCTGATTTCCAAATTGCCGACAAAGCAGAGTGCATAGCGGTCCCCTTTTCTGCTGAAGCAGATGGTGCTTGAGGCATCTTCAATATGCTCTGATATATAAATTTATTAGGACATTCCAAAAAGTGGTTTAAAGCTGTAACTGATAGGCCTTTTTTCATTAGGACGTCCTTCGCAATTTCTGCTAATTGCGAGCCTGATTTTTTTATTGAATTTTTATTTGCATAAACCTCCTCTGCTCCAGCTCTTGGCAATGTGACGTGAGATATGTGTTCAGGATCAAGTTCATCCAAAAATCTGATCGGGGTTATTATTTTTCCATCCGATTCTTCTGTAGCAGTCAGCACAGTTGCATGCTTTCGGGCACGGGTAAGGGCAACATAAAACAATCTGCGAACATCGCGGATATCGCTATTTACAGTCTGTTTTTTTGGTAATATAAATGAGGCTCCTCTCGCTCTTCCTACCCAGGCTTCTTCTGTGGCATAAGGTATAAAAACATAGTCAAATTCCAATCCTTTGCTTCCATGGGCTGTCATGGCTTGGATGGGAAAATCTGGGGCACCTACGGATATTTTTACTGGTCTGGATTCTGCAGAGGCCCTGTATTCAAGCATACCGGACATTAATTCCATAGGATCAATAATCTTGGATTCTCTTGTCAGAGATTCTGCTAGAGATATAATACCTCTCCAGACATGGACATACGAAGGATCTTTTGCAATGAGAGATGTGAAGCCAGACTCTTCGGCGGAGTGGATCAGAAAGCCTACAGAACTGTCAGAGAGAAGCATTTTTTTGATAGAGGCAAGTCCAGATATTTTATTTTCTAATTCTTTAATATTTCCACTTTGCAGATCTCTGACTAAAGCCGTCGATTCTTCAAATTTAAGATTCCACATTCCTGCAATAATTGTTTTTGCCAAAGCATCTAGCTTAGAAGAGTCAGAAAGATATTCTATAAGGTTAAAGAAAAGCCTGCCAGCAGGATGGCTGAAGATGTCTACGCTTCTCTCGGATGAAACTGGGATATTGTGAAGTTCCATAAGGCGAATAACTCGGTCGAGGTCGCGGTTTCTCCTGACTATTATGGCTGCAGTATCTTTCTGATCAAGTTTCTTAAGCACTTTTACTAAATAGAGCTCGATAGCAGATATATTCTCACCTGTAACTATCTCGAGAGGTCTAGCCTCGTCATCATTTCCTGATTTCAAACGAATTCTCAGATCTTTATTTTCATCATCAATATAATTCTTCTCAATCATTCCGAAACTGGCATCAAGGATGCTTTGATGTGATCGGTAGTTAGTATCCAGAGAAATAACATTCATAGCCGGCCAGCGCTTCTGGAGAAGAAGGAAATTTTCAACAGAAGCACCTTGGAATCTATATATAGCCTGCTTTTCATCACCAACAATAAAGATGTTGGGGGTATCGAAAAATTCCGCTATCATGCTGATAATAAAGTTCTGCGCATCATTCGTATCCTGGTGTTCATCAACATGGATGTACAAATATCTTTCTTGGAGTAAACGTAGAAGCAATTCATCATGGCGCAATGCCAGCAACAGCTCTATTATCAAATCATTAAAATCTATTTTCTTATCTTCTCTTTTTTCTTTTTCATATTCATCATAAATATCCGCAAATAAAATTGTTCTCTCACACTTCTCTATCGCCTCTCTGGCATCCGCTTTCAACTGCCCTTTCGTCGCTCCTCTGGTGGAAATAGATTCCTCATCATTTTTTATTCTCTCTATTTCATCTTTTGCATATTGCCTGACCATTTCTGGAGTCAGTGCCTCCCTCTTCGCATCATCTATGCTTCGTATAATTCCAGAAACATAGGCATCAGGCTTGCCTGCTGGACGCAAATCGGAAAATTTAGTATTTGAAACTATTTTTCTTATAAGTGACTCCTGCTCTACATCTGTCATCTGCTTCATATCGCTGACATGCAGGAAATGATCCGGATATTCTGCCATGACGGAAGAAGCGAAACCGTGGAAAGTATGGATTCGCACATCATGCGCTCTGTCGCCTATTATTGTCTTCAGCTTGGCTCGGATGGCTTTCACTCCGGCTTCAGTGTAAGTAATAGCTAGAATGCCATTTGCCGGCGTATCGGTCTGTTTGAGGATATTTGCAATACGAAGACTCAATATATGAGTTTTGCCAGTTCCAGGGCCTGCAATGACCATTACAGGGCCGTCTATAGCGTCTACAGCCTGTTTCTGGGCTTTATTGAGGGTTTTGTAGAGGTTTTGGAAGGTGTTGGTTTGAGGGGGTTGCATTTATTTTCTGGTATGCTATCCTAAAGGAGTAAATCGCCAAACGGCGTCCGAGATTCCCCACTTAGCCTTCGGGCTGAGTGGGGTTTCGACTTTCGGTGAACAGGTTTACATGTTCTTCCAGCACTTCCTTAAATATTCCTCGACTAATTTTAATCAATTTCCTATTCAGCCGTTTTGAACTGAGAAGGCGTGGATGAGAGAGAAGAATAGAGCCTTCCTGATCATGAAGTTTGATAGGAAAATAATAGGGACTTTCTTTTTTCGTTGATGTTAAGGGTAGTCCAATAAAAACATCTTTACTGAATTTTTTTAAGATCAAGACTGGTCGCTCAAAGTCTTCATTTTTTCCATCTTCTTCGAAACCTATGTTGATGCCAAGACTACACCACCATATATCTTGTTGAGCAAAATCAAAAGAAATTACTCTTTGATTGACCTCAATCTTTTTCTTATACCAGCCCAAAAAATCCTTTTCCGGTTGATCTGCTGTATTTATCTGTATATTAAGCGGTTCGGTTGCCATAATTAAGAGTAATTATGGCAGGAGTCAGAAGAATTGCAAGGATCTTTTTCGTAAAGTCAGGACTACAGTCTTATGCACTATACCTTGTCGGCTGAATCATTGTAAGAAGATAGCCCCTGTCTTCAGAAGTTGTCAGGAGCTCTGTTCTAAAACCGACATCAGAGAGAAGTTTGGTTACTGTATATTCGGTGAACTTGATCGATCGGGCGAGTAAGATGCTTTCATTTTTATGCAAAGTGAACTTTTCATCAGAGATTTCTATTTTAACAGACTGATTTAGCAGCGCCCTCATTTCAACTTGATTTAATTTGTCATTCCACGAGACATCGTATTTATATTCCTTATCTGTCACACCGAGCTCTCGAAGGGTATAGGCTGTAAGAGACTGCGCATTCGAATTATCGTAGTGAGACAGGATATTATTAACTTTCACCAGATTAGTGAGTTCAACACCGATGATTAAGTAGTCTTTTTGTTAACATAGGAATAATTATATCTCTTCCCTAGTAATTCTTCAGTCTATTTATCTTCTCATGCTGTCTGATCTTCTCATGCGCCTTTGCCTCGATCTGGCGGATGCGCTCTCTGGTAACACCGAACTCCTTTCCCACTTCCTCCAGCGTATGAGTAATTCCATCATTCAAACCGTGGCGCATCTCCAAAATTCTTTTTTCTTTTTCAGAAAGATCGCCGAGAATTTCATTTACCTGATCGCGCAATATTCTACGAGAAGATTCCTGATCTGGAGAAAGTATCTTATCATCAGAGAGGAAATCTCCTAGAGTAGACTTGCCGTCATCACTGTCATCTCCCACTGGGCTCTCTAGTGACACAACATCCTGGTCAATTTTTTCTATATTATAAATTTTCTCCACATCAAGTCCCATCTCCGTAGCAATCTCATCCGCAAGAGGCTCTCTTCCAAGGTCTTGGGAAAGCCTGCGTACAACTTGCTTATATTTTGCAATCGTTTCCACCATGTGAACAGGAACACGAATGGTGCGTGACTGGTCGGCCAAGGCGCGGGTAATAGCTTGGCGTATCCACCAAGTGGCATATGTGGAAAACTTATACCCCTTTGTCCAATCGAACTTATCCACAGCCTTGAAAAGACCGAGGTTTCCTTCTTGGATAAGATCTAGAAGTGTTAGGTCGGGACTTCTACCAACATATTTCTTGGCAATAGAAACTACGAGACGCAAGTTCGCTCTTGCTAGAAGATTCTTTGCTTCATTATCTCCAGCTTCTATCCGTCTGGCTAGTTCCTTTTCATTACTTGCGGAAATAAGAGGATATTGTCCAATTTCCTTAAGGTACATCTGTATGGAATCATACGAAGAATCACTTCTAGCTCCGTAGGAATATTTCTTGGCTGGAGGAGCTTCCGGCTCAACCTCCAAGAGACCTCCTCCTTCAAGCACGTCTATCCCTCCAGTCGCAAATCTGACATAAAGCTCATCGAGGAAAACAATATCCTGCTCAATGGTAGGAAATTCCTTTAGAATCTCATCGTAGGTCACGAAGCCCCTCTCTTTACCCTTTGCCGTCAATCGATCAGCTTTAGCCTCAAATTCCTTAGCCTTACTCTTTCCCTTTGGCGCGGACGTGGATGGCTTCTTTATGGGCTTGGACACATTTTTTGGCGCCTGTTTTGTCTTGGGCTTATGTGTTTTAGCTTTAATCTTTGACTTCTTTTGTTTTTTTATGGGCATATAAACTAAAAATTTTTATAACTTCCTCTTTTTTGATATCTCTGATATGCGCAAAGCTAGCACTTGGCACTTCTTCATCAAATCATTCTTTTCCTCATCTGATGATTTTATTTTCTCGGCTTGGTGGAGTTGACTCATCGCAATGGATAAATCCTCACGTATGATGTCCTCCTCTAAGTTGAGAAGGAGCTCATCTATATGGCTCTTTATTTCCTTCTCTTGTATATTCTTACCGAAATATATTTCGGCTTCTAAAATGAGCTCATTTTTCAATGACTCTATACCTCGTATTAAATTGTCATAGCGCTCGCCTCCGGCAATATGCTTGATAGAGGCGCGAATGCCTTCAGTATCAATATTTTTCATTTGCTCTTGATCGAGATATGCCAGGAGCCCGAATAGTTTCCTCGTAATATGTTCGAGGCGGGTCACCGTTGCAATGTCGCTCACTATAGCATTACTTTGGGGGGTCTGTCTATCTTGACTTATCAACCTCTTATTTTCATTTGTTAAATCCTGCCTGACAGACTCTTCTGACAGTCCAGTTCTCTCATGAATCATCTTTATAAAAAGAGATCTTTCCATTGCCCCGCCGAGAGATAAGATAAAAGGAAATACCTTTTCGCGCAGAAGAGGAGGAATTTTCCTTGAATCCAGCTTCTTTGCGGAGACTTCTCGCATCACGGCATCAATCTGGAACTCCACTACCGGCTTGGCCTTGCGCAAGACATTTTTCCATTCTTCTGGATTTGTAAGCACCAGATCAGCCGGATCTTTTCCATCCGGCAAGTCTGCGATTTTCACATCCATGCCAAGAGACAGAGCAATGCCAGCGGAGCGCATAGCAGCCTTTCTTCCTGCGGGATCGGAATCAAAAGCTAGAATAATATTTGGAGAAAGTCTGCGGACAATGCCGAGGTTGTTCACGACATTCTCCTTTGATGTTAATGAGTCTGCAAGAGCAGTGCCAGAGACTGCCACAGTATTTCTTATGCCTGCCTGATGTGATAGTACCAAGTCCATCTGCCCCTCCACCATAATAGTATAATTTTTTGACCTTATGTCTTGTTTGGCTTTGTCTATGCCGTAGAGCACGGTGGATTTGTTATAGAGCATCGTATCCGGACTGTTTAAATACTTCGCTGACTTGTCGTCATCTATCAAAATACGCCCAGAAAAAGCGATGACTCTGCCGCTGGAGTCCATTATGGGGAACATGACACGCCCCCTGAATCTGTCATAGTATCCCTTAGACACATCATCAGCCTTCTTGGCCAATCCTGCCTTCTCTACTTCCTCATCCGTATATTTTTTTTCTTTCAAATGGAAATACAAAAGCCGCCAGTCTGCAGGAATATATCCAACTCGGAAATTTTTTACAGTTTCTGCAGTTAATCCGCGCTTCTTCACATATTCTTGCGCTGGTCCAGCCTTTTCCAATCCGTTTTCAAAAAATTTTGTGGCTTCTTCCATGATCATATACAGACGTTCCTTCTCGCTTTTTGTTTCTGTTTTCTCGAAGACGAGTGGTATTCCAGCCCTATCCGCCAATAGCCTCAATGCTCCCATGAAGTCCAGCCCCTCGAACTGCTCCACGAAGCTGAAGATATCGCCTTTGGCCCCACAGCCGAAGCAATAGTAGCTGTTCCTGTCTGGAGAGACGTAGAAAGAAGCGGTCTTTTCATTATGAAAGGGGCATCTGGCTTTGAAGTTCTTCCCAACACCTTCAAGTTTCACATACGAGCTTACCACCTCTTCTATGGTCAGGCGTTCCTTTATTTTCTCGACGGGAGTGGACATGGGGGTATTATACTATACCCTATCCCCTACCACCCCACCTCCTCTTCCCTCGGTTGTACACTCTCCATCATCTTCTGCTTCGGACTTCCCTTGAATCCTGTACCAGCTGGAATCAATCGTCCAATGATGATATTTTCCATAAGCCCAACTAGATCATCCTCACTGCCTCGAATTGCGGAGTTGATAAGCACACGAGTCGTATGCTGGAATGATGCAGCTGAAAGGAAGCTCTTGCGGGAAAGAGAAACATCTGCAATACCCATGGCGACATTCTCTGCTTTTGCCGGAGATCCTCCATTTGCCTTGGCTCGGGCATTCTCATCTTGGAACTGCACTTCATCTATGATCATACCTTCTGTAAGATTCGTATCTCCACCAAGAGTCACCTTCCTTCTTGAGAACATCTGCTTGACGATAATTTCAATATGCTTACGGGCAACTGTTTCTCCTTGGAGCTCGTAGATCTTTCCAACTTCGCCGATAACATAATCTTTAGCCCTTTCTTGTCCACCGTATTTGAAGATTTCATCGATATCCGCAGAACCATCCGTCAAAAGATCCCCCTTCTTTATCCTGTCACCAACTTTAACAAGAGAAACACGCTTGTAGTTGAAGATATATTCGATAGATCCATCCTTTTCGCCTCCCAATTCGCCTGCCTTGCCTCCCGCCTTTTTAACTTTTGGACGATCTTCAAGATCTGCTATAACTTTTATAACCTTCTCTTTTGCAAGGTCTAGAATTTCGCTGACAACTCCGTCAACTGTTGCAACAATCGCAGGATTCTTTGGTCGGCGCTTCTCGAAAACTTCTTCCACGCGAGGTAGACCCTGCGTAATGTCTCCACCAACAGATGCCGTACCTCCGGCGTGGAATGTTCTCATTGTCAACTGTGTCCCTGGTTCTCCGATGGCCTGTCCGGCGATAGTTCCTACGGCTTCCCCTATTTCCACCAATTTATTCCTTCCTAGATCAATACCGTAGCACTGTCCGCAAACGCCCTTTATACTTCTACATGACAATGGTGATCGAACTTTGACAGATGTGACTCCAGCCTCCTCAACTTTCAGAGCTTCCTGTTTCAGCAAAAGATGACCTTTCTTGAACAGGACTGTTCCATTAGCAGATATAATATCCTCGGCAATAACTCGTCCTCGAATATTCTTTGATAGAGGAATATCAATACCTGATGCTGTCTGCTTCTTGATTGTAATAAATTCCTTGGTTCCACAATCCTCTTCATTGATCATGACATCCTGAGCGACTACGAAAAGTTTTCGTGTTAGATATCCTGCCTTTGCCGTGTTCAGAGCTGTGTCTGTAAGACCCTTTCTAGAACCGTGAGTAGTGATGAAGTATTCGATAGGAGTAAGACCTTCCTTGGAACATGAGAGAATTGGGAATTCGATCGTTCCTGTCGTAGAGGAGATAAGTCCTTTCATTCCTGCCATTTGGGTAATCTGTGCAATGGATCCTCGAGCTCCAGAGGTGAACATGTCATGGACAGATCCCATCTTATCGAGAGATCCTGGAATCAATTTCTCAATGTCATTCTTGGCCTTGTGCCATATTTCCACGTTTTTGCGCAATCGTTCTTCTTCTGTAAGAAGTCCTTCGCTGAACTGGTGCATGATGAGGTCTGACTGTATTTTTGCTTTGCCTATGACATCATATTTACCTTTTGGGACAACGACATCATCAATTCCCCAAGTCGTGCCGGAGTATGTCGTATATTTGAAGCCGAAAGTTTTAATCTTGTCGAGGACAGGAGGCAACTTGCTCATATCATATGTATTGATGAAGTCATCAACAATTATGTTTAGCCTCTTTCTGTCAATTTCCTTATTGATGTAAGGGTAATCATCCGGAAGAAGTTCATTGAAGAGGATGCGTCCTACGCTAGTTTCGAAAAGCTTGCCTCCAAATTCCGCAAACTTAGCATTATTCGGTGCAACAACTTTTATTTTTGCTCGGAAGCCAATAGCGCCGAAGCTCTGCGCAGTAATAGCAGCTGTAGGATCTTCAAATATTTTTCCTTCTCCTTTGTCGCCATCAACATTTTTCGTAATCCAGAAACAACCGAGGATAATATCCAGAGGGTTAGAGGCAACTGTCGGATCTCCGGATCCTGGCTTCAAAATATTTTTGTCTGATGCCATGATCTCCTTCGCTTCGAGTTGAGCCTCAACTCCTAGAGGAATGTGCACGGCCATTTGGTCCCCGTCGAAGTCGGCATTGAAGGCTCGACAGACTAGAGGGTGAACTTGGATAGCATTTCCTTCAATCAGAACCGGGCGGAAAGCCTGTATACCAAGGCGGTGAAGAGTCGGAGCTCGGTTAAGGAGAACATATTTTCCTTCGATAACTTCCTCCAATATTTCCCAGACTTCTTTCGATCCTTCATCTATGAGTCGTCCTGCTCCGCGAATGTTGTAGGCTAGTTCCCTCTTCAAAAGTCCAGATATGACGAATGGACGGAAAAGTTCGAGTGCCATATGCTTCGGCAATCCACACTGGTCAAGGGAAAGTTCAGGTCCGACAACGATGACAGATCGTCCGGAATAGTCCACACGCTTTCCAAGGAGGTTTAATCGGAAGAGTCCTCTTTTGCTCTTGAGATTATCTGAAAGGGATTTAAGGGCTCTCTTTTGTGCCTGCGCGGCGGCGGCTCCGGTAGCACTACCGTGACGAATGGAATTGTCGATGAGGGCGTCAACAGCTTCTTGGAGAATTCTCTTTTCATTTCGTAAGATAACATCTGGAGCATTGATATCTTTGAGTTTCGAAAGACGATTATTGCGGTTGATAACTCTTCGATAGAGGTCATTGATATCAGATGTGGCATATCGTCCTCCATCTAGAGCAACCATAGGGCGAAGTGCAGGAGGGATGACAGGAATGCGAGTTAGGAACATCCATTCTGGACGGCTGCCAGACTTGATCATGGCCTTGATGAGAGATAATCTTTTAGATAGTTTTTCTCGCTCAAGAGATCCTGCGGATTCTAGCTCCTTCTCTAACTCTTCATTTAATTTCTTCAAATCTGTCTTTTTCAAAATTTCAAAAATGGCTTCTGCGCCGATGCCCGCCTCGAAAATCGTTCCATATTTCATGGAATATTTATGGTACTGGACTTCATCCATCACAAATCCTGGGTCCAAACTCTCTATTTCTTTTCTGGCATTTATGACTAGCTCCTTTAGAGTTTCTTTTGTCTTATCGTCCTGTGCAGCTTTTACCTTTGTCTTAAATTCAGAATCCAATTCTCTTAGGAATTTCTGCTTTTCTGTGTCGAAGATTTTCGTAACAATGTAACCTGCAAAGTAAACAACTTTCTCTAGGTCACCTGTAGACATACCCATAATAAGGCCAATGCGAGAAGGCATGGATCGAAGGAACCAGATATGGGCTACTGGCGTGGCAAGTTCAATATGACCCATTCTTTCTCGGCGAACTATAGAGCGTGTGATTTCCACTCCGCACTTTTCACAGACAATCCCCTTATAGCGAATACCTCGATACTTTCCACAATAACATTCATAGTCTCGGTCAGGGCCGAATATCTTCTCATCGAAAAGCCCGCTCTTTTCTGAACGCTGAGTTCTGTAGTTGATTGTCTCTGGCTTTGTGATTTCGCCGAAAGACCATTCTAGGATTTTTTCTGGTGAGGCGACTCCGAGCTTGACGGCATCAAAATCAAGAGGTTCCATATATTTTTTTGTGTTTATTTGGTTCATATATTTTTATTATTGATTTTGATAATTATTCTCCATCGCTCTCAGGACTATTCTTTTTAATCAATTCCACGTTCAACGCAAGTCCTTTTAGGGATTTTAGTAATACATTAAATGACGCAGGAAGATTTGGTTGTTTTAACCTTTCACCCTTAACAATCGAATCAAATGCCTGTGATCGTCCTTGTATATCGTCAGACTTGATGGTCAAAATCTCGCGCAATGTGTATGCTGCGCCATGACCAAGAAGAGCCCAGACTTCCATTTCTCCAAATCTCTGTCCTCCTCCCTGCGCCTTTCCTCCGAGAGGTTGCTGGGTAATGAGAGAGTAAGGTCCGATGGAGCGCATGTGGATCTTGTCTTCCACCATGTGGTGAAGTTTCAATATGTACATGTATCCGACAGCGACTGGCTGGTCAAAGTATTCTCCAGTTCGTCCGTCACGAAGCTTCATTTTTCCGGAAGCATCGAATCCTGCCTTCACAAGCTCTTCCTTTATTTCCACATCAGTTGCTCCGGTAAATGGAGGCACAATAGCTTGATAGTTTAAAGTATTTGCAGCAAGTCCAAGGTGAAGCTCAAGAATCTGTCCGAGGTTCATACGTGATGGCACTCCAAGTGGTGTCAAGATGACATCCACAGGTTTTCCATCCTCCATATATGGCATTTCTTCTTCTGGAAGGATTCTAGAAATAACTCCCTTGTTTCCGTGTCGTCCTGCAAGTTTGTCTCCAACGGAGACATTTCTCAATTCTGCGACTTCTATGTAAATTTTCTTTATAATTCCGCTCTCTAGTTTATCCCCCTTTTCTCTTGAGAAAATCTTAACGGAAATGACTCGTCCTCTCTTGCCTCCTTCCATTCTCTTTGATGTATCCTTCACATCGCGGGCCTTTTCTCCGAAGATAGATCTCAAGAGACGCTCTTCTGGTGTAAGTTGTGTCTCACCTTTTGGAGAAATCTTTCCAACTAGAATGTCTCCTGGGCGTACTTCTGCTCCGACTCGTACGATTCCATCTTCCGCTAGATTCTTAAGCTTGCCTTCTCCAATGTTTGGAATATCGCAAGTTGTAACTTCCGGACCAAGCTTTGTATCGCGCACGTTTATAACAAATTCCTCTATGTGTATAGAGCTAAACTTGCTGTTCTTGACCACTCTTTCAGAAAGAATAATAGCATCCTCGTAGTTATTTCCAGACCAAGACATGAAGGCTACAAGCATATTTTGTCCAAGAGCGATTTCTCCACCATCAGATGTAGAAGTATCGACAAGCACAGCCCCCTTCTTTACTTTATCTCCTAGGTTGACGATTGGGCGCTGGTGGAATGCTGTGAATCCGTTTGTTCGAGAGAAATGCACAAGATTATATTCATACTTCTTTGCATGCTTGCCTTCAAGAATAACTTTCTTGGAATCCAGATAGACAATTTCTCCATCTTCTGGCGCCACGACAATTCTACCTGTATCTATGACTGCTTTGTGTTCAATTCCCGTAGCAACAAGTGGAGATTCTGGAATAAGACAAGGAGTTGCCTGCTTCTGCATGTTAGAACCCATGAGTGCTCGGTTGGCATCGTCGTGGTTAAGGAATGGAATAAGAGATGTGGCAATAGAGAAGGCTTGGTTTGTGGCGACGTCTATATAGTCAACATCGTCCTTCTTGGCCAAGCTAGGTTTGCCGTTTATACGAACCTCAACTTCATCTTTGGTAATTTTCCCTGTCGTGTCATATGGAATAGCGGCATGGGCAATGCGGAAATTTTCTTCTTCTAGGGCATTTAGATAAACAACATCCTTCGTTATTTGTCCATTCTTAACTTTCGCGTAAGGAGTCTCAATCATTCCGAAATCATTGATTCTGGCAAATGTAGAAAGTCGCAATACGAGACCGATGTTCGGACCTTCTGGAGTGTGGATAGGGCAAAGACGTCCATAGTGAGAAGGATGGACATCTCGCACTTCGAATCCGGCTCTCTCCCTTGTAAGTCCTCCGGGTCCAAGGGCTGTTAGAGTTCGCAAATGTTCAAGCTCTGACAATACATTTTCCTGTTGCATGAACTGAGACAGCTGGTTTGTGGTGAAAAACTCTTTGATACGGGCTTGCAAAGGTCGTGGGAATACGAAACTGACAGGGAGAGTCACATCTGGCTCGACTGTGGACATTTTATCCTGAATATTTCTTTTCATCTGCGTCATACCAACGCGGAGCTTTTGCTGGAGAAGCTCTCCTACGTATCGCACACGTCGAGAACCTAGATGGTCGATATCATCTTCGACAGCCTCGGGAGTGATATTTAAAAGTACAATATGGGAAATAACCGTAGCGATGTCGTCTACGGAAATAGTTTTCCTTGCCAAATCTTTTTCATCCATAGATTTTAGGAAACGCTTGTTGAAGCGGAATCGTCCAACAGGAGAAATGTCGTAGCGGTCGGAGTGGAATATACTGCCGATAAATTCACGTGCATTGTCTGCTGTTGCAAGGTCTCCATCGCGAAGACGCTTATGTATCTCTATATACGCATCGTCTGTAGTCTTGGCATGGTCCTTGGCTAGGGTTATTTCTATTACCTTCTTAACTTCGGGGTTATCTTTAAAAAGAGCAAGTATAGCCTCATCTGTCTGGGTTCCCAGGATTCTCAGAAGAGAGGTAATTGGAAATTTGCGCTTTCGGTCGATACGGGCGTATATAGTACCGTCAGTATCGCTTTCTATTTCCATCCAGACTCCTCTGGTTGGAATTATTTTTGCCCCAAAGAAATTTTTTCCTTTCAATTCATTGAGGGTGAAGAAAATTCCGAATGATCTAGCAAGTTGTGGGGCGATGACTCTCTCAATTCCATTTATGATAAAAGTTCCATGGTCGGTCATCAATGGAAAATCAGCAAGGAACATTTCCTGCTCTTTGACCGCGTCAAGCATTTTATTCTTCAGTTTGACCTTTACCTTGATCTGACCTTCGTAAGAAAGCTTGTTCGTCTTGGCATAGTGCTCGTCGTATTTCGGACGGGATAATTCGAAGCTGGAAAAAGAGAGTTCGAACTTTTTTTCTGCATAGTCCTTTATTGGAGAGAACTCCTTAAGAACGTCGGCAATTCCAGTCTCAACTAGCCACTTAAATGATGTAAACTGCGATTCTACTAGGCTTGGCATTTCTGCCAATGGTGTCTTGTATCTGCTAAAATACTTTTTAGTGATGTGCATATGATGAAAGACAGCTTAAAGGTATTAAAATGATAAAAACCACTGTAATCCTTCACATTTCATCCATAACACAATCTTGCGAAGTTGGTGACAAGACTATCAGAACGCTGAAAAAAGTCAATAGACAGATGTACCATCCCTGTCTACCCTTATATTTCTTATATTATACAGCATGTTTATCCTCCCTGCTTTTGTCTTATCCACACCTATCTCTACGGCTATCCCCCTCATCGTCTCTTCCGAAAAATATTGGTCAAAGGCGAAGTTGCCGAGTGAGTAAAAAATCTTTTTATCATTATAATCCTCTATACTGCCAACAACATGGGGATGAGTACCAATTACAGCATCAGCTCCTCGATCAATGAATTCATGCGCCCACTTTTTCATATTATCCGATGGCTCGCTCTGATATTCTGGTCCCCAATGAGGTGTTACTACTAGTACATCAACTTCTGGACGCAGTCTTTCTATTTCCGCCATGACTTTTGCGAAATTTATATAGCTGAATTCATGGAAGCCTATAAAACCAATCTTAATTCCGTTTTTTTCCATCACCACACTTATCTCATCCCTATTATCTGGATCGCCATAGTATAGAATGCCAGCATTTGTTAAATATTCTCTGGTCATATTCAGACCTTTGATGCCAAAGTTTAGTGTATGGTTGTTCGCCAAACCTAGAATGTCGAAACCTAGAGCAGACATCTCTGGAACCAAGGCAGGATCGAAAGTAAATTGCAGAGCTTTATTCTTTAGGTTAGCTATAACTGATTCGTGGGGAGTAAACGGTCCTTCCAAGTTTCCCACGGCGATGTCTGCGTCAGTAATGAGATCTTTTACTCCTGCAAAAAATGTCTCAAAACCCAGGATATTTATTTTATTCCGCACATTTCTATCGAGCATGATGTCGCCAACTACTAATATGGAGACATGAGGATTACTTTTTTTTAGTGAAAGTGGAAAATTAGGAGAATTAAAAGTAAAGCTAGAAGAGAGATGAGAGCCATACCATAAAGCTGTTCCTGCAATAGTAATTGCCAGTATTATAAGTATTGAACTAAGGACATTACCCCTGTTTTTCTCTCCATTCATCAATTAGTTTGTGATTACCAGATAAAAGTACTTTTGGAACCTTATACTTCTTACCTTTATATTCTATCACTTCTGGCCTTGTATAGACATCTGGACATGCTATACGTGATTCTTCTAGAGAATTTATATCTCCTAGCACTCCTTCCACCTGTCTCGATATACAATCAATCAACATCATCGCCGGCAACTCACCCCCAGTCAGCACAAAAGGCCCAATTGAAATTTCCTCAACTTTAAATGCTTTTTTCACTCGAGCGTCTATTCCTTCGTATCTTCCACATACTAGAATGATATCCTCATATTTTTTCACCGTCTCTTTTGCATACTTTGTATCAAACTGCTTGCCTGAAGGTGTGAACCAGATGACCTTTTTATTTTTTGTGCCACTCTTCCCCATAGCTTTTGCAATTGCCTTTATAACTGGCAATGCCTCTATGACCATTCCTGGTCCTCCCCCATATGGCTTATCGTCCACCCTTCTATCGGCGTAGCTTGTGCCTTTGGTAAAGTCTCGCGGATTATAGAATTTTACTTTTATCTTCTTATCCTCTATCGCACGTTTCAGAATAGACTCATTTAGATATGAGTCAAAAGCTGTTGGGAATAGGGTGATGATGTGGTAGGTCATAAGGTGAAAATACCACAAAATTATACTATTGACAAGTATGGACTAAATCTTCAAATCCGCCATTGCCTCATCCACCGTCTTGGAAGCTTTTTCCGCAGGTCTCATTCCTCCTTCCGGTTCATTTATTTTAAGATTCACGCGAGAATTATTCTTCATTCCAACCACTCGTAGAAGAGTCCTGATAGCCTTCGCTGTATTGCCGGATCGGCCGATTACCTTTCCCATATCTGCGGCACCTACTTCTAGAGTCATAAGTACACCCATTTCATCTACAGTGCGGGCGATCTTTACTTCATTCGGATTATCTACAAGGGACTTCACTACATATTCCAAAAACTGCTGGTCTGTTTGCATTTTGTTTATTCTTTTAGTCGGTTAATCGAAACTGGATACGGTATAAGTATAGCTTTGATGGAAATGGGGGTCAAAAACAACTGTGTACAACTAAACCTTCTTTGCTTCCCCTTCCACTGCAACTTTTGCAATCGGTCGTTTCTTTGGCAACACATTGATTTTCTTGCCAGTTATAACTTTCCTTGTTATTAGGAAATTGTGGACTGTGCCGGATAGCTGAGCACCCTTGCTGATCCAATGCTTTATCTTCTCTACCTTGAACTGCTCAATCTTATTATCCAATCTAGGATCGTATGAACCAAGAACTTCCAGGTATTTTCCACTCTTTGGGCCATTCTTGGAGTCAGTCAAAACAAGCCTGAAAGTCGGCTCGTGTTTCCTACCTACTCGCTGAAGTCGTATCATTAACATGTCGCACCATACTAGCAGACCTGTCAAAAAAAGGCAATATAGGGTATAGTATTTGGGATATGAAAACTGAAATGGTTAGCAGAAAGGTAGTGGGGGTTATAAACACAATAAGGAAAGGTATGGGTTTTGTGGCAGACCCCAAGGACGAGGAGAATGACATAGTCATAGAATCTGACAAGTTAAATTTTGCCCTCAACGGCGATACTGTTGAGGTTCTTGTTCTGTCGGAAAAAGTTGGCGAAAAGTATGGTGAGGTTATGAAGGTGACTGTGAGAGCTAGAAAAAACTTTGTAGGAACGGTGGAAATTAGGGACGGAAAGGCTGGAATAGTGCCGGATGATAAGAAGATGTATGTGGATATTATGCTTTCCCCTACAGAAGCAGTCAAAGTCTCTGCTGGAGATAAAGTACAGGTGGAATTGGGCAAATGGGATGATCCGCAGAAAAATCCGGAGGGAGTGATAATGCGGGTGATCGGCAAGAAAGGAAATAATAATGCGGAGATGGAGTCTATTGTCCTGGAGAAAGGATTCGAGTATGACTATCCGAAGGCCGTAGAGGATGAAGCTCATGAGATCGAGAGAAATAAGCAAAAAATTCTAGATCAGGAGATCCCGAAGCGCCGCGATATCCGTGGCACACTCACCGTTACTATCGACCCCGTTGATGCAAAAGATTTCGATGATGCAATTTCATTTAAAGATCTTGGAAAAATGGATGGCGAGCAGAGATATGAAATCGGCGTTCATATCGCAGATGTCTCCCATTATGTCCAAGAAGGTACCGCTCTCGATGCAGAAGCTCTCAAGCGTGGTACCTCCATTTACCTTGTTGACCGCACGATTCCCATGTTACCAGAAGTCCTCTCCAATGATGTCTGTAGTCTCAATCCTAACGAGGACAAGCTTTCTTTTTCCGCCATATTTATAATGAACGACAAGGCAGAAGTCCTGGAAAGATGGTTCGGCAGGACAGTCATGAATTCCAATTTCCGCTTTACATACGAGACTGCACAGGAAAGCCTGGATACGAAGAAAGGAGAATACTTCACGGAATTAGATACGCTGAATAGAATTGCCAAAATTCTGCAAAAGCAAAAGTTTAATCAAGGTGCAATAGAATTTGAGCAGGAGGAAATAAAATTTAAGCTAGATGAAAATGGAAAGCCGATTGGTGTATATAAAAAAGAACGCCTAGATACTCACAAACTAGTTGAAGAATACATGTTGCTCGCAAATAGAGAAGTAGCAAAATATATTTACGATGCCATAAAAGATAAAGGTAAAAAAGATACTGGCTCCATATACCGTATTCACGATATTCCAGATCAGGAAAGGATGATGGATCTCTCCTCATTCGTAAAGGCTCTAGGCTACTCCCTCCCCCTCAAGGAAGGTAAAGTCAGTGCTCATGCTATTAAGAGTCTGCTCAAGCAGGTTGAAGGCACTCCTCATCAAGCCCTCATCAGTACAGCAGTCATACGTTCTATGCAGAAAGCTGTGTATTCGACGAAAAACATTGGCCACTTCGGGCTAGCTTTCGACTATTACACCCACTTTACTTCCCCTATTCGTAGATATCCGGATCTTCTAGTCCACAGAATACTCCACAAACACCTTAATCATATGCCTTTCGGTGACAAAGAAATCGTCCAGTTCCAGCATATTGCCGAGCAGTCCACGGCCAGGGAGATAGACGCGGCAGAAGCCGAGAGAGCCTCCAAGAAGCTCAAGCAAGTGGAATATATGTCAGATAAGATCGGCCAGGTCTTCCAGGGTACAATTTCCGGAGTTACAGAATGGGGAATCTACGTTGAGGAGTTTGAAACAAAATCAGAAGGTATGATTAAAATCCGCGATCTCGGCAATGACTTCTACCAGTTTGATAAGAAAACCTATTCTATTATGGGACAAAAAAGCAAGCAGAAATTTACTCTTGGCGACAAAATAAAGTTTAAAGTCTCTGCTGCTGACCTAGATAGGAAGACATTGGATTTCTTGCCGGCTTAATTGTGCATAAGTTAATTTGTTTTTTTAGTAAATGTAGGATATAGTGAGGTAGCTGAAAGCTAGGGTTGGGTTACTTGTCCATGCCCTAGTTTTTCGTTTTCTGAAAATCAACTACCCAGACCGAAAAATAGTTAGGTTTGTTGACAGTAAGATTGCCCCTCACCTTTTTACCCAACCCTACTTCGCCACCTTCACCGCTTCCTCGAACTGTATAGAAAGTAATTTTGAAGCTCCGTCAGAACCCATGGTGACTCCATATAGAACGCCTGCTCGAGACATTGTCTCACGATTGTGTGTTATGAGTATAAGTTGGGAGTATTTAGAAAGGTTCGCAATCATATCTCCATACTTGCGCGAATTTGCCTCATCTAGTGCCGCGTCTGTCTCATCGAGTATGATGAATGGCGGTGGATTGACTTGCGAGACAGCAAATAAAAGTGCAATTGAGGTCAATGCTCTTTCACCTCCAGAAAGCATCATAAGACCCTTCACTTTCTTGCGAGGTAAGTTTACATTTATCTCAATTCCCTCTTCACCTTCCTCTTCTTCAAAAATCTCCTCTTCATCCTGACCTTCCAAAACAGAAGATATATCTGTATCCAATTTCTTTTTTCTCCTTTTTTCTCTAATAACATTAAGCGAGGCATTTCCCCCTCCAAACATCAGAGAAAAAAATTCCTGAAACTGTGCATTGATCTTTAATATCCCATTTTTAAATTCGACATCTATACGCAGGTCAAGATCGGCAATGAGGTCGTACATAGACTTTCTTGAAACCTCGAGGTCAGTCAACTCCCGAGTCAGGAAAGCATCTCTCTCCTCAACTTCATTATGTTCCTTCATAATATCCATACCACTGCCGGTTCCAGAATCCTCTATGCGGATTTTTATTTTTTCTATTGATCTGAACCTGTCATGTTGTGCCGAACGAGGCTCATCGGAAATAGCAACATCTTTATAGTCCATACACTCTCGCCCAACAAGAACATAGGCTTCCTGAAGCTCCCTTTTAAATGCTTCTTCTTCGATAATCAGCTTCTCCTCTCGAGATTTAATACCATTGAGCACGCCCCTCAATTCATTCTGCCTGGCAATAATTTTAAAGACATTTTTCTCGGCATCTCTGTTTGAGTCCTTTTCTTTTTCAATCTTCTGGCGCAAGTTATTGTAGTCAAGAGTTTTCTCTCTTTCATGCTCATCTATTTCCTTGAGTGAGGTTTCCAGGCCTATCTTCTTTGCTCGTAGGCTGGCCAATTCCCTCTCAGTCTCCTCGGTATTTATAGAATCTTCTTTTCTTTTATGCAGGGAGATGAAGCCTAAAAGCAAATTTTTTATTTCAGTTATACTCTCTAAAAGACTGGCTTTTTTAACCACTTCTTCCACATCTTTCAAATAAATTGTCTTCGACTCCTCTCGGTTCTGCTTTTCTTTTTCCTTAAACAAGGACCTTTGTGATGCAGCTATTTCACCTTCAATTTTTCCCAGGTCGCGCATAATGGCGTCCTTCTCTAGGCGGATTTTATGCAAGGCAGATTCAATGGCAATCAACTCATCACTTTTGGCATCCCTGTTTTTTGATTGTTCTAGAATCCTGCGTGCTTCATTTATTTCTTTCTCAAGTTCAGCCAACTCCTTCGATAAAGGAGATTTCTCATGGTCAGTATTTGTTCTTTCAGATTTCAAATATACCTCCTCCCTTTTAAAATATTCTTTGTAAAGCCCGCGCAATTCCTCTCTCAATTGCTGTACTTTCTCCACCTTCTCCACTTGTTTTTTTAGAAATTTAAGATGCGGAGCAATCTCACGCCTCAATGACTCAACTGACTTCATATTCTCTTCTGTTTTCTCCAGTTTCCTCTGACTTTCTGTCTTTTTGTATTGATAAATTTTCAGGCCGAGAGCATCTTCTATCATCTCTCTTCTCTCTCGAATGTTGGCATTTAGTATCCTGTCAGCCTCTCCTTGGGAAATAATGTGATGTCCGGAAGCGCCGATATGGGCATGCGCGAGAAGCTCCACAATATCCTTCAACCTTACAGGACTACCGTTTACAAAATATTCATTGCTATTATCGCGATGAACAACGCGTTCCAGGGAAACTTCCTCGAAGTCTACATTTAGCATTCTTTTTGAATTGTCAAAGACCACTTTGACACTTGCCCTGTTAACTCTCGATCCGTCATTGCCCCCTCCATTAAAAATAAGATCTTCGCCACGCTTTCCACGCATAGACTTTATGGACTGCTCGCCAAGAACAAAGCGAAATGCCTCGGCAACATTACTTTTACCAGAACCATTTGGACCGACTATAGATGAAATAGGGGAAGTGAAATTTAAAGCCGCTTTTTTAGCGAATGATTTGAAGCCGGAAATCTCCAAAGATTTGAGATACATAGGAGTATTTTACCACCCTTTCACTTCTAGGGCTTTCTCTGCCGCCTTTTGCTCCGCCTCCTGCTTGGAGAGACCGGTGCCGATGGCTATCTGCTCATCGCCAATAAAAACTCCGAGGGTGAACATCTTATTATGATCTGGTCCAGTCTCTTTCATGGTCTTATACGAAGGTGTAAGACCAGCTTCTTCCTGCGCTTTTTCTTGGAAACGGCTCTTGGCATCCAGCCAGAGCTTTTTGTCTACTATTTCATCCAAATCAATGACCTCAAGAAGATTAGAGGAAATAAAATTTGCTGAGGAGTCATACCCCTGATCCATATATATTGCTCCGATAATAGCCTCTATGCTGTCCGCCATGATAATTGATCGCGCTCTGCCGGTATCCCTCGATTCACCTTTTGACATTAATAAATAGTCATTTACCCCGAGAGCAGCCGCAACCCTGGCCAAGCTGTGGGTATTCACAAGGGCAGATCGATATGAAGTCAGGTCTCCTTCGTGTTTGTCGGGATATTTGCGATATAGATAGCTGGTAATGACGAGTTCGAGCACAGCGTCTCCCAGGAATTCCAATCTTTCATTATGCTCCAGTGCCACCCCACCCTTTTGTGATTTATTCTCATTGAGAAAAGACCTGTGTGTGCAGGCTTGTTTGAGGAGATTGATGTCGTTAAATTTTACACCCATTTTCTCCGAGAATTTTTGGAAATTAGGAATTGGCATATTCTATTTCAGTTCTTGACTTAAAAGTGTAATGGATTTTGTAACTATGGGTAAAATGTCATTATAAAAATTCAATTCAAGGATGTCGGCGAGTTTGAACCACTTGGCATCGTCTAGACCTTTGCTTGGTCCGAGTTTGAGGGGCTCGAATTTTGATTTTGCAAGAAAGTAATGCACTTGCTTTCTTAACTTTCCTTTCTCCGGATCATTGGCAATATATTCATTCTTGCCTAGGTCGGTTTCTATCTTAATATCCAATCCCATCTCTTCTTTTATTTCTCTTTCTGTTCCTGCTCGTACATCCTCATTACCCTCTAGTTTACCTTTCGAGAGAGTCCAATGTCCGAAGATGTCATGGACAAAGGCCATGTATATTTCATCACCTTTCTTGGCATAGACCACTGCGCCTCCGAGATTCTGAATGGGCATTTCTTCGTACGGTATATCCTCTATCTTTTTCTTTTTTTTCTTGATGACGTCGTCTTTGCCAGGCTCTCCCAATTCCTTATACACCGAGCCAAGTACCCCATTAACGAACTTTCCACTATTATCTCCGCCGAAGGTCTTAGCCAATTCTATGGCTTCATTTATAGCAACCTTTGCTGGTACTTCTTCTCGATCAGCAAAAAGAAGCTCGTAAAGCCCCATACGCAAGACATTGCGATCTACAAAAGAAACTTTGTCTATGGGCCAGTCTGGAGCTGCCTTTTCTATGATCCTGTCTAGATCGGGCTTCTTGGCTAGCACATTGGCAATTAGATCCTCGACAAAGGAAACATCGCCCATACCTGGAGCAAATTCCTTGGCATTGCGGGAAATTATTGTTTTGACATCGCATTTTACAGCATCTTCATGACAGCCCCGAAAGTCCCACTCGAAGAGTGACTGGAGGACTACTGATCTTGAGAGGTGTCTATTTGCCATTTTTTTGAAGAACTTTTTCTAAACTTTACCTACTTATCTTTTCGCCCCAGCCGTCTCTCTACTCTTCTCTTTCGCTTTCTGCTTCGTGACTTTCTTTGCTATCAAGGCCTTCATGTCCACTATCTTAACTCCTTTATAAAATCCGCAGGCGACGCATAGTTTATGTCGCAAGTGCATAGCACTACAGTTGGAGCATTTGGAAAGACGCACATCGTCCAAAGCATGATGTGATCTGCGGTTGTCTCGGTGCGCCCGAGTAGCTCTCATTCGATTTACCATATGTCTATATACTAGCTTATATGGCGGTTTTTTGCAAGATGTGTATATAAACAACAAAACCCATCCGAAAATGAGTTTTTGTAAGAGTTTTCAAAGCAACCCCACGCTTTTTTTTGAAATCAACGAACTATGAATGAGGACGATCGAGAAGCGATGCTTATATCACAGGGACAGAGAAGATAAAACTTCCCAACTTATTTCCCTTGACCCATATTTGTCGCTGTGGCGGAAACATCGTGTGATTGATTTCCTCCTTCTCGATGGTGCCATTGTCCATCAACATTGCTTTTGTACCAGAGCCTGTACTCCAATGTTTTGCAAAAGTGAAACGTTGTTTACCTTCCCATTCCGCCTTTGATTTGCCGAGATCGGCAGGATCTATTACATAGATATAGTATTTCTTGCTTGGTGTCGTATGGCCATCTTCCCACCAAGGAACATCTTGTTCGTAGGTCACAGTATGCAATAATTGCCTGTTCTGTGCTATTTCTTGTTGATTGATCCCAAGACCGGAGATGCTGATAATTGGTATTTCTTTCATAATACTCTAATCTGTCTTTTATTTACCAAACACTGTTTCGATTTCCTAATCATCAGACGATGGGAGGAAATTCAATCTAACAGTAGATTAACATTATACTAGTTTATTGTCAATAGCAATTCTTTTACAAAAACTACGCCTATGGAGAGCCATCAAACCATTACTCCTCAAAGCCTCATAATGCCGCTTCGTCCCGTACCCCTTGTGTACCTCAAACCCGTATGCCGGATATTTCCTACCCCATTCTTTCATTTTCCTATCCCTCAGCACTTTTGCGCATATGGAAGCCAGAGCAATAACTTTTTCCTTCGCATCGCCTTTTATAATTGTCTTTTGATTCTTAAAATGTGCAGGTGCTTTAAGACCACCATCCAGCAAAACTCTACAATCTGCCGGATTGATAGAGAGTTTATTCAAACAATTCTGTACGCATTTTTTGATTGCAAAAGAAAGACCTTTGCTGTCTATGATCTTCTGACTCTGGAAGCATACTGAAAAAGCGACCAATTTTTCGTCACTTTTCTGCTGGATGACTTTGAACCACTCCTCTCTCCTCTCCTCGCTCAATTGCTTTGATTCCTTAACACCCTTAAAAAATTTATCTGAATCAGGAGTGAGAAACACAAAAGCTCCAACTGCCACCGGTCCAGCGATAGGTCCACGACCAACCTCATCAATGCCGATTAGGTATTTCATGGCATTATCATACCTCCTTTCCCAAAATTAAAAAATAAGTATACTATATTTGGGTCACATACAGCACATGACGGTCAAACTCTCAACCAGGAGGAAATATTAAAAGCACCAATCGGAAGAGATTCAAAAGGACAAGAAACACCAACAAGCCGAATGACATCACCAGGCACCATAAGCGACCAAGAAAGCAGGGCGGTACTGATGAGAACTCCAACATATCATTAGTGCCGCGCTATAGACATGAAGCCTGGCACGTGCTTTTCGATAGCTTTCCAATCGAGAAAGTGATTGAGAGATTCAACATGTTTCTGGATATCTTTGGCACCAGCACCGCCCAATCAATTGAGCGGAAAAGGCGTGAGGGACATTGGCTGGGGAGCAGGAAGTCTCGGATCAGGAAGAAAGAAGCCTGGTCAGCCTTTGTTGGTGAGAGGAATCTGGAGGAAATCGTCGAGGATATGAACGAGACTTGGATTGATCCTGGATACCGTATCCGGATTGAACTTATCGCAAGAGTAAGGGCAGAACCAAAAGATGATTAGAATTTAAAAAAATAAACAGCAGTAAATCGGGCACGCAAGTGCCCTTTTTTAATGTCCTTCCGATTGCCAGACTTTTATTGACTCCACAGGGTGAACAAGCATGATTACATTGAGAGTCAGATTGTCACGAACCCACCATAGACAGCCGAGTTCAAAGACAATAATGAGCAGAACACTTGCCCAAATGCGTGACTTCCAGGCGATTATGAAGCCTATTCCGGCCATAATGACATCAGAAACGGAATTTAAAACGCTATCACCCACATACCCTTGGGCAATTGTAGCCTCTCTATAACGATCAATGATGATGGAAGAATTTTCTAGAAGTTCCCAGCCTCCCTCTAAGAGAATGGCAATGAGAAAACGATACCTGATCGGCATGCGCCTAGCTACAAGAAAAAGGAAGCCGTAGAAAATGAGACCGTGGATGATATGAGAAAAAGAATAGACATCGGCTACTCTCTGCGAATTCTCGCTCCCCCAGATATTCCCATCCCACCAGCCGAACATACCATCGGGACCAAGAGGAGATCTTCCAGAGTAGAGTTCAATCCCTCCAACAAGGAGAAGAATCAGGAGAGTGGAGAGGATGATGAAGCGGTGTCTTTTGAGGAAGTGCATATGAAAATTATATCACAAAAACAACTTATCACCTTTCATCTCCGACATTTTATCATTCCCATCACTCCCCGAACTCCCCACCCACACCATCTTTCTTCCCCATTTCTTTTCCAGAACATCCATCCTCTTGTGTATCTCCTCAAACTTTCCGGCTTTCGCTGTGCCTCCGAAAAGATCACCTTGGTATGCTTTTCCTGGAACAAGGCCGTGCAGACCGACTCCAGCCGTGCGATATAGGACATCCTTCACATGCATCTTTTCCAACTCTATATGAGCCAGAGGAATGATGGCTTCCGGAGCATTGGTGGCACATGCGAGGTGGAGAGAGCGGGAAACATATCTGAAGTCTTGGGTCTTGAGGAAAAATGAAATTGATTTTGGCACGAGATCATAACGCCGAGCTTTTGCACAAGCATCTTCTATATGCCCGGAAAGCTGTGAAAGAAGAAAAATCTTATCATTGCTTGGAGGACGGAATGTCTGGGTCTTCTGTATAGAAGAATAAAGAAGCTTCGGCAGAGGATCAACTTCCATGATAGGAATCGCATTGAGCTCGTACCAGATTGCTTTATAAGGCTTGGAAAGATTTTCCTCCACCCACTCCCTTTTCTTGCAGGCGAAATCTACTGCAGTTTTTATCCCTCTCTTTTTCAGAAAAATGGAAGTCTGGTTTCCAATTCCCCATATCTTTTCTATAGGAGTTCTTTCCAGAAAGTTGTGGGCTGTTTCTTTTTCAATAACAGTCAGACCATTGGGCTTCACCCATTTAGAAGCGACTTTGGCCAGAGATTTTGTCGGAGCTACGCCCACAGAAATGGAAAGGTCAAGCTCTTCATTTATTTCTTTTTTTATCCTCTCTGCAATCTCTCGGTAAGTCATCTTCAGAGGTTTGTCCAAGCCGGTGATATCGGCAAAGCATTCATCGATACTATATTCCTCTACATCATCTGCGTATCTTCGCACAATATCAAACATCAATCCGGAATAATGAACGTAGGAAGGATAATCTCCTGGCAGGATAATGACATTGGGGTAATCTCTTTTCACCCGAAATATCGGCAACCCGCGAGTAATCCCTAAGGCTTTAGCACTGTAAGACACCGCAGTAACTATCCCCCGGTCTTGTCCTGTGACCACGGGTAGGCCTCGCAAGGCAGGGTTCTTGGCTACCTCTACACCTACAAAAAATGCATCACCGTCGAGGTGAAGTACTGTTTTTGGCTTCTTTGTAAACCTGTGTGTAAATGATGGAGTAGTAGATTAGTCTCGTAACACTTTTATTATATCATGCTAAAAAAGAGTTTTATTATATACCTTTAATTCTGCTCGTAGTTGGGGCCAGTTTGGAATAGTTTTCTCCACAAGATCCCAAAACTTTTTTGAATGATTAAATTCCCCAAGATGACATAGTTCATGCACAATGATGTAATCAGCAAGTTCTGGAGGCAGAAGTGCTATACGATAGTTGAAACTCAAATTCCCTTTTCTAGAACATGAACCCCAACGGGAAGATTGGTTGCGAATCGTGACTCGGTGGTAGGTGAGTGGTATTTGGTGGGTGGTTTTGTAGATTGAAGCGAAGTGGGAAAGGCGGGAGGTGACGAGGGTTAAAGCTGAAGTTTTATGAAGAGTATGCTCGGCTTTAGATTTTTGAGAGGATGATCGTCGGCGGTAAGTTTTTCTTTTTCTAAGTTTAAGAAAGAATAATCTAATTTTATTTTCCTTCGGCATATTCTAATGTCTTTTTTAGAGGCATCTTTGGAAGTTTGTTGCGATAAATTCCTATCAATCCAGGTACCACGGACAGATCCTGATATATTTTTTGAGCAATATTATAAGCAAATTCGACTGGTACTGCATTTCCAATCATCTTGTACCCATCAGCAATATCTTTGTATTTAAAAAGAAAAGTATCTGGAAAGGTCTGAATTCTTGCACACTCTCTTACCGAGAGCCTTCTATATAACTTTTCCATCCCTTTAACAAAAATTCTTTTATTTGCTTC
>CALQZK010000001.1 GCA_943349555.1 Candidatus Nomurabacteria bacterium | reverse complement strand
GGTTAATTAAAATCTTTTAAAAGAACCCAATCTGCTTTGTTGCGTTCGGCAGAAAATTTCTCACCGTAATAATTATACGTCTCGAAATTTTCTGCCTCCGCGCCTCGCATCTTGAGCCCTTTGAAAAGATTTTGTAACTGGCAACTCAAGCAAAAAAGGTCTAGGTTCACCTTGCGAGCCTAGGCCTTTTTTGTCCTTATTTCTCAAGCCTTTTTTCATTATCCACAGATGGTTGACAGTTCTATAGCCTTTCTGCTAGAATCTCCCAGCTTACAGGTACGCAGAGAACTTTTCCTCTGGACGACTCCAGATCAGGTTTTCTTTTGCTCCAGATGATTCTGACAGCAGCCGGGTAAGCTCCTTGTCAACAGAAAATAATACGAACCATAACAAACCAGTTATAGTAATTAGAATTAAAGTTCGAAACAAATTGAGATTGTAATTTCTTTTGTTTCGTTCTATGAGAATAAACCGAGAACAATGTTCTCCGGAATTCTTTAGTAGAGTTTGATCCTAGCTCAGGATGAACGCTGGCGGCGTGGATAAGGCATGCAAGTCAAACGGTTCTTATATTTATATATGAACAGTGGCAAACGGGGTAGTAACACGTGGGAACGTACCTAGAAGTCGTGAACAACCCATCGAAAGGTGGGCTAATACACGATGGTCTCGAAAGAGTAAAGATTTATCGCTTCTAGAACGGCCTGCGAGGTATCAGTTAGTTGGTAGGGTAACGGCCTACCAAGACGATGACGCCTAGGGGAGCTGAGAGGCTGACCCCCACCATTGGAACTGCGACACGGTCCAAACACCTACGGGTGGCTGCAGTCAAGAAACTTCCCCAATGCACGAAAGTGTGAGGGAGCGACGCCGCGTGGTTGATGAAGCCCTTCGGGGTGTAAAAACCTTTTATGTGTGAGAAAGTAATTGATGTTAGCACATGAATAAGAGGCTGCTAACTCTGTGCCAGCAGCAGCGGTAATACAGAGGCCTCAAGCGTTATCCGGAATCACTGGGCGTAAAGGGTGCGTAGGTGGCGTTGTTAGTCGTATGTCAAAGACCCGGGCTCAACCCGGGGGCGGCATACGAAACGGCAATGCTTGAATATGTGAGAGGTGTGCGGAACTCTAGGTGTAGGGGTGAAATCCGTTGATATCTAGGGGAACACCAAATGCGAAGGCAGCACACTGGCACATTATTGACACTGAGGCACGAAAGCGTGGGTAGCGAATGGGATTAGATACCCCAGTAGTCCATGCCCTAAACGATGTTCATTAGCTATACGGAGTATCGACCCTCTGTGTGGCGTAGCTAACGCGTTAAATGAACCGCCTGGGAAATACGATCGCAAGATTAAAACTCAAAGGAATAGACGGGGACTCGCACAAGCGGTGGATCATGTGGTTTAATTCGATGATAAACGAAGAACCTTACCAGGGTTTGAAACTGAACTGAAAGCTCCAAGAAACTGGAGCCCTCGCAAGACTGTTCAGCAGGTGATGCATGGTCGTCGTCAGCTCGTGGCTTGAGTTGTTCCCTTAAGTGGGGAAACGAGCGAAACCCTCATCGTGTGTTACAAGTGTCACACGAGACTGCCCAGCCCAAAACGCGGAACGCGTTTCGAGTTGAAAGTTGAGAGTTGAAAGTACGGAGTGGGAAAAATTTGCTTTGCAAATTTTTCCTTACTTTAAAACTTTTTACTTTTATCTTTCTACTTCGAAACGAACGTTGTTCGTTTCGGGCTGGGAGGAAGGGGAGGATGACGCCAGATCAGCATGTCCCTTTGATACCCTGGGCTACACACGTGATACAATGGCTATTACAATGGGATGCAAGACAGCAATGTGGAGCAAATCCATAAAAATAGCCCCAGTTCGGATTGGAGTCTGAAACTCGACTCCATGAAGTTGGAATCGCTAGTAATCGCAGGTCAGCTATACTGCGGTGAATACGTTCTCGAGTCTTGTACTCACCGCCCGTCAACTCAAGGGAGTTGGGAGTACCCGAAATCCGCATTTACTGCGGCCTAAGGTAAGCTCAATAACAGGGAGTAAGTCGTAACAAGGCACGGGTAGCGGAAGCTGCTCGTGGATTATTTCAAATTGAATCTACGATTTTGATCTTTTAGATCATTATCTTACCGCGTCGATTTGCATTGACCGCCAGTAGGCGGGAAATGCGCAAAGATTATTGTTCTACATCTCAAAAGTGAACACTCAGCCCGCGAGAGAAAGGGCACAGGTGGAAGGCCTCTATAGAGCCTTCGACCGGATGAACGGAACAAAATAGAGGATGGTATTGACTATTTATCCTATACGTGATAGGATTGTAATGGTATGAATATGCGTGTCTTTAATCATGGACGGCGCCAGAGAGTTGAAATATTCAGGGAACTGAATACTCTACTGACGAAATGCAACGAAATCTTAGAAAAAAATTCCAGCTGGGAGAACTGGAAGATATTAGGAAAATTAGTGTGGAGGGCTACCCAGTATGCCGTAATGGCAGTGGTACTAGCCATCCTCGGGTTCATGTTGTTAATGGGATTGGCTCTCTAAAAGTAGAGCCAAACCATAAAGATCGGGCTTGCACTTCATAATGACAGTGCGGCCCGTTTTTTTATGATATAGTTACTCTCAATATGACAAAGATAGACTTGGCAACCCTTACAATAAAGAAAGCTCACGAAGCTATGAAAAAAGGAGAATTTTCTGCTGTGGAACTGGCACAGGAGTACCTAGATGTTATTTCCAAGAAAAATAAAGAAATAAACGCTTATCTGGAAGTCTACGATGATGTCCTGGAGCAAGCCCAGAAAGCAGATGAAATGATAAGAGATGGCAAGGGTACGATACTGACAGGTATACCTTTTGCCATAAAAGATAATATTTTAATAAAAGGAAGAGAGGCAAGTTCAGCTTCGAAAATTCTCGAAGGGTATGAGGCAACATATAATGCGACCGCAATTGGTAAGTTAAAAAAAGAGGGAGCAGTTTTTCTCGGCAGGGCAAATATGGATGAATTTGCTATGGGGGGATCTACTGAAAATTCTGCTTTCGGAGTGACGAAAAATCCACATGATATTGAAAGGGTAGCTGGCGGATCTTCTGGAGGTTCGGCTGCAGCTGTTGCTATGGATGGAGCGCTTGCGGCTCTAGGCTCTGATACAGGCGGGTCGGTGCGAGAGCCTGCGGCATTCTGTGGACTGGTAGGTCTCAAGCCTACTTACGGTTCTGTTTCTCGCTATGGAGTAATGTCTCTTGGATCTTCTTTGGATCAAATTGGGCCATTTGGAAAGACTGTAGAGGATACGGAAATAATTTTCAAAGCAATCCATGGACAGGATCCTCTAGACAGCACGACCATTGCTGAAGATACATATGAATCTCAAAGAGTAGGGCAGAAAAAACCAATCATCGGAATCCCAACTTTCTTTGAGCAGTCTCCTTTATTTAAAAAAAATGTGGAAAAGTTTAAGTCTCTTGGATATGAGGTGTGTGAAATTGAGCTGGAAAAAGCGGCGAGTGCCATTCCCATTTATTACATAATTAACTTCGCCGAGGCTTCTTCCAACTTATCCCGCTTCGACGGAGTCAGATACGGACTTCATGAAGGAGGGAAAGATGGCATTGAGGATTATTTTCTGACCCGTGGAAAAGGCTTCGGTAAAGAGGTTAGAAGGAGAATTCTATTGGGAACCTACGTACTTTCATCTGGATATTATGATGCTTACTACAACAGGGCGATCGCTCTTCGTAAGGTTCTCACCCAAGATTTCCTGAAAGCTTTTCAAAAAGTTGATATAATACTTACACCGACTACTCCGGGACCGGCTTTCAAAATCGGAGAGAGGACTTCTGATCCTGTGGCAATGTATCTTGAAGATATCTTTACTGTTACTGAAAATCTTACCGGTATGCCGGCTATGTCGATTCCTGCTGGTATTGAAGAGGTTGATGGTAAAAAACTTCCACTTGGTATTCAACTGACGGCTAGACATGGAGATGAGAAAACCCTCTTCGAAGCGGGAAAAGATTTTCTGGGAGAAATTGAGTAATAATAATATAATTATATTATAATATGATATCAGCGCCACAAATTGATCTTCAATATTATTTCGAAAAGTCATCTGCATATATTATAGAAAATTTTCCGTCTTTTGTTGCCGGATTGAAATCCTTTATGGGAATTATAATCGGCATTTCTATTCCCCTATCCATTTTGCTTCTTCTGGGAATAGTCATCGCGGTGGAAAGCTTGAAGAAAATTCGTGCGAAAGAGGAGGAGAAATATAATACAAAAGTTGAACCAGCATTTACTGACAATCAAGCTGTCGTCGCCAAGCAAGGAGATGAAGGAATGACTGTGAGATGGAGGAAGGTGATGGAGCATATGGATTCTGCTAATGAGAATGACTGGAGGCAGGCTATCATCGAGGCGGATATCATGTTGGAAGACCTCTTGGTGAAGCTTGGATACAGAGGGGAGGGAATAGGGGAAAGGCTTCGCCGGGTGGAGAAAGGGGACTTCAAGACCTTGGAGCAGGCAGGAGAGGCACATGGCATACGCAATAGGATAGCTCATGACGGCTCCGGCTTCGCTCTTAACCAGATAGAGGCAAGGAGGGTTATTGGCCTCTACAGACAGGTATTTGAGGAGTTTTATCATATTTCACACTAGACATAGGATTTGCTTTCTGTCACGCAAGATGTTATTATTTACCCCATAGCGGAGAAGAGTAACAGTTGCTCGTCAGGCTCATAACCTGAAGGTAGCCGGTGCAATTCCGGCCTCCGCAACAAGGATGTAATGTCGGTGTAGTTTAATGGCAAAACAGAGCACTCATAAGGCTCAGACAATGGTCCGATTCCATTCACCGACACAGCAATCGTTTATTTTTCTTGCATTTTAAGCATTTTTTGGTACATTTATCCTAATGCGGCTGTGGTGTAGCTGGCCTAACACAATCCCCTGTCACGGGATAGACCGAGGGTTCGAATCCCTTCAGCCGCGCAGAAATAGGAGGTTAGAACTGTGGTAAGATTGAAGTTATTAATGATAAAGAAAATTATATACATAATAGGTATCTTAATATTGCTATTCATTGCTGGGGCTATATATTTCCCATCATCAGATCCAAACAAATCATCTATCCAAATGATGTTGGAAGACGCTATAAATAGAAAGGTGTCGGGAGGATTCTATATTGTAGATGCAATTACTAATAGTCCAGTGCCCAATTCATCCATAGTTATTAAATTACATAATGATAATGATTTGGATGGAAATAAAGATAAAGTTGTTCTCGATAAAAAAACCGAAGTTGATAATTGGTTGCATTTTGAAAATTTGGAGCCCAATATTTCCATTGCAAAGTATCAAGAAAGCAATCGTTACATTGTAATTGCAAAAGATAATAATAACCCAGAAAAAATCGGAGGTTGTTACATGATTTTATCCGAACCTGGACATTATGATGGTTGGACTATCAAGATAAAAGAAGATGGTAGACTAGATAATTTACAGCATTGCAATTATTAAAGTCGTCCACTAAGCCGCGCATTAACGGAAATGATTTAATGTATATTCCAGCAGGATTTGAGAATCTTTTGCTGCGTTCTGTGCGCCAATGACTATGGAAACGATTGGCCTCTTTGTATTTCCTACGGGTAATTCAAATACGGAAAGGTTTGTTTCTGAAGCTGCTGTCGTCTTGCCGTTCTTTCCTCCGAAAAAGAATTCGTTATTAATAAAATCATTGAAGTTATCAAGGTCAGTAAATCCATTTGTCCCGTAAGCGCTACTCTTGACTTTCCCTGAAGTAATATCGAATATGAAACTTCTGTTGTTGTAGATATATTTAGAAAGCATAAATAGATCTTCTGCGGTAGACGTATTTTCTGCTAGGGCGCCAGAAGCATCGGCGAAATGAGTGTGTGTCATTCCTATAGATGCAGCTTTTTCATTCATGTGTTGGATAAAATTAGCGCGTCCATAATACCGTGCAATCGTTTCCGCCGCCTCATTTGAAGATTCCATTAGTAGAGGGAATAGCAATTGATAAATACTGTACTGTGAACCTGCTTTGAGGCGGGATTTTGATGTGTAGACCAAAGCTTCTTTTGGTACAGTAGCCATATTATCGAGATTGATATATTCAGTCGCAATGAGTGCGGTCATTAGTTTTGTGATCGATGCTATAGGCAGTTCCTTTGTCGACTCCTTACTTGCAAAGACGTGATTATTAAGTAAATCAGCACTTAAATAGCTTGGTGCTGAAAGAACCGGCCCAGCCTCGCTTTGATAGGTAAATGTATCAGGAGAAAAACTGTGTTCAAAAACTAGCAACGGCGTACCAACTTCAATGGCACGATACACCTTCTCTGCATCCTCAGTGGACAGACGAATACAGCCTCCTGTAAATTCTTTGGCGGTTAGCGTTCCATCTGGATAATAGGTTCGTCCATGTATGTAAAAATTCCCTTGGAATTTCATGCTCCACGGCATCCAGACATGACCCATGCCGGAGAAGTGCCTATCTTCTTTTGTGCTGATTTTATAGAGTCCGGCAGGCGTTTCCCACCAGGACCCTTCTCGGCCCTTACTGTTTATTGGAACCTCCAGGGACATTTCACCATCTTTGTATACTCTAATAGTCATTGCTGAAAGATCCGCTTCAATAAAATCGGCCTCGTCATCAATAAATTGTTGCTTAACTTTTCCAAAGAAATCGGGATCAGAAAGTGCTGGTTGTTCACCGTAGGTAAATGCGACCTGATTCGGCTCTGGCACTGCAGGTAGATTAATATTGTAATTGAGTGTCGTGTCTCTGAAAAAGAAAAAGTAACTGCCTAGTACTGTAGCAACAAGGACTATTAAAATTATTGTGACACTAGCAGGAACTTCTGAATGAAGAGCTCGAATAAAAGAAAAATGGTGAAGCTTTTCTGGGTACGAGCTATAATAAAATGCTTCTTTAATATCGTCTGCTGACCAACCATCAGCAATAAGTTCATCTTGGATTTTTTCTTTTTCCACCCCCTCATTAATTTTGGTGGTTACATGAGTGACTAATTGCTTGTGGTACATATTGTTGATTTTATATTAAGTATAGCATGTCAATAATTATATGTTAGAATAACTGCATGGAAAATTCCTACTATGCCATCGCTTTATCTGTCCTAGTAATTATTTTTTTCCTATACGCCCTTTACGAAAAAAAGCAGAGAGAAGAGACCGCCAAAAAGCTTGGAAAAATGGTCCAGCTCGACCGACTGAAGAATGACTTTTTAAGCGTGGCACAGCATCAGCTTCGCACGCCGCTCTCTGGGGTGAAATGGGCTCTGGAAATGCTTAAATCAGAGACTTCATTGCCCTCTGACTCAATTTCCCTTATCGATGCAGGCCTTGAGCGTATAAAAGACGCCATAGGCATCATTAATGGCATGCTCAAGACAATTGAGGCCGAAGGAGGCACTCTCATATTGAATCCGGAACGCGTAGATATCGTTGGCATGGTCCAGTCCATTATCGCGGAATTGAATTTCATTACTGTAAAGAAGAAAATCAAATTAAATTTTATTTCCCCGCAGACTTCCATTCTGATTAATGCTGATAGGAATAAGATTAAAGCAGCCATTATTAACATTATTGACAATGCCATAAAGTATTCTCCAAATGGCAGTGTGGATGTGAATATTTCCGACAGCCAGTCATCGGTTACGATAATCACCAAAGATACAGGTATCGGCATTACACCAGAGGATTTGCCCTACATTTTTGATCGACTACACAGAGGCAAGAATGCAGTCATGGTTGAGCCGGACGAGAGCGGAGTTGGGCTATATACCTCAAAGAAGATGATAGAACTACATGGGGGAAGCATATCTATTGCCTCAGAACTTAATAAAGGAACGACGGTCACGGTTGTTTTGCCGAAGAATTTGTGAGAGGATAGCAACGGACATGTACATACGCCGTTGTAGCTGTCTTGGTAGTTAAACCAAGATATGCCGTTGTAGCTCAGTTGGTAGAGCACGTCATTGGTGGGTCGCATGACCCCTGCCCATTTCAGTGGCAACACTGTTATGAATCCCGAATCACGGTTAAAGTCCAAGGTAGCATTGGATAAGACCGTAGCGATCTAAATCGCTCGAACGACTGACAAGGGAATCCTAAATGGATTAAGATACAGTCTAGTCCTCCTATATACATAAAAAGGAGGTGTAAGCGAATGACGAGGTCTCCGGTTCAATCCCGGACAACGGCTCCGCAATTAGTAGAAAAGGCATCGATGGTACCTTCTCTACGAAGCCCCAAACGACGCCTTTGAATTACGTTACGTCCTCAGTGACACGTTGGTATAGAGGCTTTCAAGCCTTGAGACCGAACGAATGTCCCCAAGAATTCTGCGACTTTTATGTAAGGCAGGAAGATCACGATCCTTTATCTCTTTAATGGCAGAGGATAGACCACGGGCTTCTAGTCGCAAGAATCGAACTTTTCGATAGCGGATGAATTTCCCTTTTTTTGAGTGCTGGGGCACATGCGTGTAGCGATAAAAGAACGTATTGTTCGCGTCGGCATACACATTGGGCGCGACTCGGGCAGGCAACTTCCTGCGCCGCTTGATACGTCGCACCGATCCGTACGGGTGATGCAAGGCGCGCAACCTTGTCTCACGCACGAGTTCACCATTTGCTTCCAAAAGAAGCTGCGTGACGGTGATCTCATCCAAGTAGCAATACTCCCGTGCTCGGCAATGAAAGGAAGTGCTGTATTTGACTTCCTCATAGGGGTTGTCGACGGTGAGTAATGTCTGGGCCTGTCCAAGCTGGTGACCCAAATGCACCCACAGCCAGTTTAGAGCTACCGTCACAGCAGCCCGACGATTTGTGCCGGGAACTGTCCGCTCCAGCACTAACGTATCGTCGCGATACAGTGTAGTCACGCCACGCCATCCTCTCCCGTGTAGGACACTCTTGTGGTCAAAACCGATCCGTACCCGCATTGTATACGATCGTCGCATAGTAGATCCTTTGTTTTTTGAGATTTGAACATTTGTTGACAGATTCACGACAAGGATAACACATGGTACCTCAAAATTCAAGATTCATCTTGTAACATTTTACCCCTTTCATCGGTTATAATAGGTGTATATGGAAATAGAAACAGATCCGATTACACTGCCAGACGAAGTCGTCTTGAAGAGATCTATTGAAGATCCTTCAGCTTTCGGCATCATTGTAGACCGCTATGAAGTGCCATTTCTCCATGCAGCGAGGAAAATACTCGGTATGGAGGATGCGGAAGATGCTGTACAGGAGGCTTTCGTCCGTATGTACATCCACGCTCCCAAATATGCAAAAAGGGAAGGTATAAAGTTTTCCTCATGGGCATATGCTATTCTGATCCGGGTCTGCTACACTATATATTCCAAGAATAAGAAGCGAGCGACCTTTACCTTGGATCCGGAAGTTACAGGAGAAATAGAAGATTTTTCGGTCAAGGAATTGAGAGAGTACGGCCTCGACAAAGATTACCTGCTCTCGCTCGTGTCAAAATTACCCGCTCTTTTGAAGCGAACGATCGAACTCTATATCTTCGATCATAAGTCGGAAAAGGAAATTGCCAAAATAGAAGGGGTTTCCTATGGAGTTGTCAGAACGCGCATATCGAGGGCAAAAGATAAATTAAAAGAGCTAAATTTTATCTACTCTAAAGACAAAAATTTAAAACAAGAAACAGTACGCATATAACTATCATGAATCCTGACTTTCAACTTAAATACGAAGTCATGTCGCGCATAAGAACTGTGCGCAACATATGGCTTTTCACTACGTCTCCATTGGCAAGCGCTTTGTTCGCCGCCGCGCTTATTTTCTGTTCCAGTATTCTGATTTCCTTCACTGATGTTTTGGCGAATATCATGACGCAGGTGGACTGGGTGGATCGCTTTTCTTATGCCTACTCATCTCTTCTTCATACAAGAATAATTGTTCAGACAGTCTTTGGTCTGCTCATCCTGTCAGGCACAATGGCCTGTGTTAATTCAATCAGAAAACTTCGTGCTATAATCTGGGCATGAGCCAAGATAAAGCGTGGCCTGAAACCCAGGCAATTTTAGCTGAAATAAAAAAGGCAAAGCATATCCTTTTACATTGCCATCCTTCGCCAGATCCTGACAGTGTAGGGTCTGTTTTAGCTATGAAATTCGCCCTGGAACAGCTTGGCAAGAAAGTTACAGCTATACAGGGGGATTCGGAGATTCCCAAGGCTTTTATGCATTTCCCTGGGGCAAAGGAAATAGTAAAGAAGAATTTCTTTGAGATTGACGTAAATGAATTTGATCTTTTTATCATTTTGGATTCTGGGAAGGGAGGAGTCTCACGGATTAAAGAAGTAATGTTTCCCGAATCATTGAAAATTATAAATATCGATCATCATCGCACCAATCCTGGCTGTGGTTCCATCAATATTATCGATCCCTCATATCCTGCTAATTGCCTTATTCTTTTCGATTTGTTTAAAGAATGGAGTATAAAGTTGGACTCCGATATTGCCAGCAATCTTTTCATTGGCACATACACGGATACTGGAGGGTTTAAGTATGAAGGAGTTGGACCGAAAACTTTTTCTGCTGTGGCCGATCTTGCTTCTCATATACCAAGCATCCCACTCCTTATTTCCAAAATGGAAAATTCCAATACTCCAGGATTCATATCTTTTGAAGCTGCAGCTCTGGGCAATATTTCCGTTCTTTTTGACGGCAAATTGGCCATATCTTCGGTGGCGTATTCTGTAATAGAAAGTAAAAAAATTCCAGCTAGCGATGTCAGTGCAGGAGCTATATCGTCGTTCATGCGCAGCGTCCCGGACTGGAGCATGGTAGCCTGTGCTGCAGAATCACAGCCAAGTGTTGTGAAGTTGAGCTTCCGTTCTTCTGATTCAAATAAATATGATGTTTCTAAACTTGCCGCCGAGCTTGGCGGAGGAGGTCATAAGGCTGCAGCAGGAGCGGTTCTCTCCATGCCTCTGGAACAGGCGATTGAGAAAGTGGTTTCTACTGCAAAGATAATGTATAATCTCTGAATGCAAGAAAAACAAGAAGAAAAAATGCCAGCATCGGCATATGTAACATTTATTATCGCAATCATTATTATCGGAGCGGGATATTTCTGGTGGTCGGGCAAAGTGGAAAAAGAGGCACAAGATATAAAGACGCCACAGGCGTCAGAGGCAACTCCGGCACCGGTAACACAAGCCCCCCAAACATTAAAAAATCTTATGCACACAGTAACAATCGAAACAAATAAAGGAAAAATAGTTTTTGAAACTTATGATCAAGATGCGCCGAAAGCTTCTCAGAATTTCGTCGAGCTTGCTGGCAAATCTTTCTATGATGGGGTCATATTCCACCGAGTGATAAAAGGCTTCATGATTCAAGGAGGAGATCCTACGGGAACAGGCAGGGGAGGACCGGGGTATAAGTTTGAGGATGAATTGAACCCTAATACAGAGTCATACAAGACTGGATATAAGAGAGGTGTGGTAGCTATGGCGAATTCCGGGCCTAATACGAATGGTAGCCAATTCTTTATTATGCATGCTGACTACCCTCTTCCAAACAGTTACACAATCTTTGGCCGTGTTGTGAGCGGAATGGAAGTTGTAGATGCTATAGCAAATTCCAAAGTAGGTGGCGACGATAAGCCGGTAGAGGATGTCGTGATGAAGAAGGTGACTGCGGTGGGGAAGTAGGAGAAATTCTGTTCTGTAAGCTACTATTGACTTTCTGTGTATGAATCTATCATCGCGTTCGTGCAGTTTGCAATAAGCTATGCAATGCTTATCTACTTCAGTCCCTCATCATCATATATCGTGCTTGGTATGATCCTCATCACTTGCTGGATAATCACAAGATTCGACAGGATTATTCTCAAGAATTACGAAGATCTTAATAAGTATGAGAATAAAATATCGGAAAGCGTTCACGATAAGATCAATCATGTCGCAACAATTATTATCCTTCGGATTGAAAGGATAATTTTGGATGCGGTATATAAGAAGATCGACGAACCTTACGACCTCTACAAGAGAAACAATGTAATCAACGAGATAAAATGGTTCGTGACTAATATGGGATGCACAATTATGGTCGTCCTTGTTCTCGGGGTATATCTGTGGAAGAACATCGGCTCCCAGCAAGGCGCTGTCATTGTAAGCTTCTTCATTCTCCAGAGATACTTGACGAAAATTAGTGAACTCTTCTTCCGATTTGCGTCAATGTACGGCGATATTCTGCAAAGGAAATCTAGAGTCATGAATGCGCAAATATTGGCGTCTGACTTCAAGTCGGAAAACTTCACTAATCATGTCTTGCCGGAACGCTGGCAGCAAATCCAGATACGGAATTTAAATTTTTCGTATCATGCAGAGAATGGCGCACATCGTCATCTTAATAGTATTCAGATGTCGATCAAGCGTGGTGAACGCATCGCCCTCATTGGGGAAAGTGGAAGCGCAAAGACAACTTTCCTCAAGGTTTTCCGGGACCTCTATCACCCTCAAAGCCTGGATCTGACTGTGGACGGCGTAGTGATCCCTGACGGCTTCGGGGGCATAAGCAGGGCTATCGCTCTCATACCACAAGATCAGGAAATATTCGCCACAACCATCGGTGAAAATATTACCCTTGGGGCAGAGTATTCCGCGGAAACAATCCGCCGCTACACAGATATGGCATGTATCACGGCAGATATCGAAGCATTGCCGAAAAAGTTCGCCTCCTTGGTAAATGAAAAAGGGGTAAACTTGAGCAGTGGACAGCGGCAAAGGCTGGCTTTGGCTAGGGGCTTATTGGCCTGCGAAAACAAATCCATAGTTCTTCTTGATGAGCCGACAAGCAGTGTCGATGTGACAAATGAGATGCAAATCTATAGGAATATCTTCAAGGGTTTTCCTGATAAAGCCGTCCTTTCATCCATCCATCGGCCGCATCTCTTTCCTTATTTTGGCCAGATTTATCTGTTCGAGAAAGGAAAGATCATTGCTTCCGGCACGTTTGATGAATTGCTGGCATCCAGTCCAGAATTCCAGGAAATATGGAAGCATCACCGTGAACATGGTGAAGAAATGTAGAAATACATTTAATTCAGTTACACACAATACCGTCTCTCCAAAAGGGGCGGTATTTTTATTGTGCCTTGACTACAGGTTATTAACTTGATAGGATTATTATTAATTCTGCTTATAAAACTTTTGAGGAAGAATGCCTATCAAAAGACCCATGAGAAATCGTGGGTTTAAGCATTTTAGTAAGAAGTTATAATCCATCGTTTGGGTTCACCCTTCCAGTCCAACTGAACTATAGCGGTTCCTCCACTTCCTACCACCCGTTTTATCAAAATGACACTGTTATCATTTGTCGATTGTAAGGTTCCTTTTTCCACCACATCTCGCAGATTCTTCAATGCCCCCTTTCGATTTTGAAAGTGGGCAAGCCCATACCCATTATCTCCCTCTTTACCCCACACCAAATCGATACTCCCTATATCAGAGCGAGTGAAAGCATTCCTGACTTCTCCTTCTCGAATCAAGAGGAGAAAATCTACCGCCTCTTTTCCCTCCACTCCCTCATAAATTACTCCAAATTCTCCCATTCCTATTTGTTTTATTTTCATCATTATGGTGTATTTCAAATCTAATAATTAGTACACCATATCAAATAGTTATTAAGATTCGATAAATTTCTGCTTAAGAATCGATAAAGATTTGTCAAAAACACCAACAAGCCATACATCTTCCTATTGTGTCTAGACCTATCTTTTCTGCTATACTTCCTTTGTGTCGCAAGATAAATACACCGCAGTGTGGGTTTCGCACTCCTCGATGGGGGACTTTTTGAAGTGCCCGCGCTGTTATTATCTTAATAATGTTTACAAAAATCCAAAAACCGGCAGGAAAATAGGCATTGTCAGCCCGGCTATGTCGCTAGGAAGCGCAGTACATGAAGTCATAGAAAGCCTGGCTTTCATCCCTGCGGAAGAGCGCTTCAGCAAGCCTCTTCTGGAAAATTTTGATAAAGCTTGGCAAAAAGTAAGCGGAAAGAAGGGAGGATTTGTATCGGACACACAGGAGACAGAGGCAAAGGAAAGAGCTAGAGAGATGATATTGAGAGTGGAGAAAAATAGCACACCCCTGGAAGAAAAGACAGTCAGGATAAAAGGAGGCAATAATGGCATGCCGCCGAATTACTTTCTCTCTGAAGAAGAAAATATTATTCTTTGTGGAAAGATCGACTGGCTGATACACAAGCCTGTAGATGATAGTGTCCATATCCTGGATTTTAAGACTGGAAAAAATGAAGAAAAGGAAGAGTCGCTCCAGCTTCCCATTTACCAATTGCTTTTGAAAAATTTGCAGAAGAGGAAAGTCAGCGGAGCGAGCTACTGGTATATAGATAGGGATGATATGCCTGCGGAGGCGCCTTTGCCTGATGTAAATGAATCTTTTGAAAAAGTTTTTAGTGTTGCAACAGAGGTTAAAAAAGCAAGAGAAATGAAAGAATTTTTGTGTCCTAAGGGTGAGAATGGATGTTTCGCCTGTAAGCCTTTTGAAAGGATTATTAAGGGACAAGCAGAATGTGTTGGTGTCAGTGAGACGAGGAAAGATCTCTATATTTCTATTTGATTTTTTTAGGAAAAGTTATGATAAAAGTTGTGCCTGTGACGGTGCTGCTCTCCACCTCTATCTTTCCTTTTAAATCTTTCCCCACAATAGACTTTACCGTAGTCAGTCCAATTCCCGTGCCTTTACCTGGAGCTTTGGTGGTAAAGAAGGCGTCAAAGATTCTATCGATTTTTCCTTCTTCTATACCACAGCCGTTATCTTTTATTTTTATAACGTTCCCATTTTGATTTTGGATTAATTCGATTTCAATTTTCTTACTGGGAGTCCTCTTGTCATCAAATGAATCAATAGCATTTGAAATAAGATTAGAGAAAATCTGACGAATCTTTATTGGATTGCCATGCCAAGTGCTGTTACCAGTCTCTTTTATAGATATCTCCACATTCTGACTGCGGATTTTATAAGTCATTAGGCGTAAGATATTTTCCAGTTCGTCTTTGAGGTTACATTCTCTCTCGGCTTCTTCTCTGGATAAAGTAGAACGTATGTCATTTATGTATGAATTCATTCGATCGGAAGCTTGTTTGATTTTAATATCATTATTCTTTTCTGCGTGTAGCACCATGGAAGTCAGGGGAGTCATTAGATCATGGAAAAGTCCTTGGGACAACCTGCCGAATTCTGCCGCCTTGGCCAGCTCATTCATCCTAGCAATCCTATTTTCCTTTAATTCACTCGTCCTCTCATCCATCTTTATCCTCAATTCGTCTCGGTCTCTGGCTAGCATTTTCTCCGAAGCTTTTGTCAGTTCTAGAGTCTTGCGCATTTCTCGGTTCGAAAGCCAAAAGAGGGTTAGGATGAGAACGCCAATAGGAATATAAGTCAAAATGTCGGCAATACTCATGGTTTAGTCTTGAATCATATAGCCTCGGCCCACAAGGTTCTTGATAATATCTTTCTGATCACCAGCATTTATTTTCTTGCGGAGGTTGGACATGTGGGCTTCGACGGTATTGGAGAAGGGATCGCTCTCCGCACTCCAGACATGCTCCATGATCATGGTCCTGGAGACTACAATTCCTGGATTGCGCATCAGATATTCCAGAAGATTATATTCTTTACGCGTAAGGTTAAGGGAAATCTCATTCCTGTACGCTTCCTTCTTTTCTTTATCCAAGACCAGCTCACCGACTTTCACTACTGGAATTTCTATTTTCTTTGGCCGTCTCAAGAGAGCTTTCACCCTCGCACGCAATTCATCGAAAGAAAAAGGTTTGGTGATATAGTCATCAGCGCCTTTTTCTATGGCATCAATTTTCTTTTCTGTATCTCCTATGACAGAGAGAAAAATGATTGGAACAGAAGAACCTATGGCTCGAATATCTCTGCATACTTCGATACCATTCTGGATAGGCAGGGAATTGTCGAGGATTATGACATCATAGATATTTGTCCTGGCTTTGTAAGAACCTTCCTCACCATCATAGGCTTTGTCGACAATAAAGCCGTCTGCTTCGAAGCCAATCTTTAGGAATTCTGATATTTCGACATCGTCTTCCACAATCAAAATTTTCATAAAGTGATTATACACTATGCTATAATATTATTGTATAGCTTTATGCCGCACTACATTTCCAATATCATAAGCAGTCTCCCAGACCTCCTTTCCGGTGGCGGATATTGGATTCTTGGATTCATTGTCCTCATGGAAGGCCTGCCTATTATCGGTTCATTTTTCCCTGGGCATATCGCTATTATTACCGCAGGCTTCTTGGTCAAGATCGGCGTTCTTAATCTGGCATGGGTTCTGCTCGTGACTATTGCCATGACGACCCTTGGGGATATTCTAGGATTCCTCCTTGGTAGGCGATACGGATATTCTTTGTTGACAAGATATGGCAAATACATTTTCCTCAAGGAGGAGCATATAGAAAAAGCAAAAAATCTGATCAATAAGCATACAGGAAAATCTATTATTCTTGGTAAATTCAGCCCAATCACTCGCCCCCTCATCCCATTTATCGTTGGAGCGAATGGTACGCATATAAATAAATTTTGGATTTACAATATTATCGGCAGTACACTGTGGGTGGTGATATCCATACTGATCGGCTATGTCTTCGGAGCTAGCTATCATGCAGTCGCTAGTTCTATAGGTAAATTACTCTCAATCGCTATTGTGGCTACAATCTTGATAATCTGGGGATACAAATTGGTCAATAAGCGCTTCCATGTTTTTAAAAAATACGAACTTTTTATTTTGGGACTGAACCTCATTTCCCTCTGGTCATTGGCAAAGACAATACAGGACAGTTTCTCCTCGAATTCCTTCATTGCCAACTTCGACATCTCTACAAATGTCTTTGTGGCGGAAAATGTCACGCCATCTCTTATCAATCTTTCTTTCTTCATCAGCAAAATCGGGGATACCAAGGTTATGTTGTTTGTTGGTGTAGTCATCGGCCTAGTGTTCTTGTTTAAAAAAAGACACAGAAGGGCGTGGATTATGATTTTTTCGGTTGCGTCTGCTTCAGTAATTATTATATTTATGAAGGAATTATTTATGAGAGCGCGACCAGAGAATGCTATAGCCATGCTTTCCGATGGAAGTTTCCCTAGTGGTCATGCAGGGCTGGCGGCTGCATTTTTTGTTTCTTTTGCCTATGTTTTTGCTCCAAGAATCAAGTCGTGGGTAAAAAGAGAAGCTCTTATCGTGGCCTGTGTAGTAATAGTATTATTAATAGGTCTAAGTCGTATTATGTTGAGCGTTCACTGGTTCTCTGATGTCTTGGCTGGCTGGTCTCTAGGAATTTTCCTTGCAACAGGAGTCATACTTTTGGTAAGATTCTTGGGTGGATTTTTACCAAGTGGTAATAATAGCGTCAATAAATAGTTTTATAAAATATGTATAAAATAGTCCTGATCAGGCATGGCCAGACGCAGTATAATAAAGAAAAGACTTTCTGCGGATGGACGGACGTTGACCTTACAGAAAAGGGAATTGAAGAGGCGAGAAATGCTGGACAAAATCTCAAGAAAGAAGGTTATGATTTCGATATTGCTTTCTGTTCTGTCTTGAAAAGGGCAATAGAGACTTTGAGCATAGTCATAGATGAAATGAAGATAAAAAATCTTCCGATAAATTATTCTTGGAAATTAAATGAAAGACATTACGGCTCTCTCCAGGGACAGAAGCATGAAGATGTAGCAAGGACATGTAGTCCGGAGCAGGTGCAGAAATGGAGGAGGAGCTTTTGCGACCGACCGCCCCAGCTAGGCGCAGACGACCCTCGACATCCTTGCAATGATCCTAAATATTGCGATATAGATAGAAAAGAATTGCCGTGTGGAGAGTCATTGGAGGATACTATCAAGAGGGTATTGCCATATTGGCATGAGGAGATTGTCCCAGCAATAAAAAGCGGGAAGAAAGTCCTGGTCTCCGCAAGCGGAAACAGTATAAGAACCCTGGTTAAGCATTTGGAAAATATAAGCGACAACGATATTGTTGGTCTGGAAATCCCTAATGCAACCCCACTTGTATATGAGCTTGATGATGATCTAAAATTTATAAATAAATACTATATCAATTCCTCCAATCTCAAAAGCTGATTATATTTCGCTATCCTGTCTGTACGTGAAAGCGATCCTGTTTTAATTTGGCCCGCACCAGTTCCGACCACAAAGTCGGCAATAGTCGTGTCTTCTGTTTCTCCAGAACGGTGTGATATGACAGAGGTGTAGCCTGCTTTTTTTGCTAGATTTATTGCGTCGATGGTCTCGGATACCGTTCCGATCTGGTTTAATTTTATGAGAATAGAATTTGCCACGTTCTGCTCAACCCCCATTTTTAGTCTATTTATATTTGTGACAAATAGGTCGTCTCCGACAATTTGGACTTTCTTGCCTAATTTTTCTGTCAAAATTTTATAGCCATCCCAATCATCTTCTGCTAGGCCGTCTTCGATAGAAACAATAGGATATTTTTTGCACCACTCTACATAAAAAGAAACCATTTCTTTTGAATTTAGGATTCGATTTTCCCTAGTTAAATGATACTTACCATTTTTATATAGTTCTGTAGCCGCTACATCTAATGCAAGCGCGACGCTGTTTGTTCCTTTTGTCCCTGCTTTGTAGCCTGCTTTCTTGATCGCTTCCAGGATAATTTCTATTGCTGCTTCGTTGGACGGTAAGGATGGCGCGAATCCGCCCTCATCTCCGACTGTTGTGGAAAGGCCCTTGTCGTGCAGGATTTTCTTTAATGAATGGAAGACTTCCGCTCCGCATCGCAATGCTTCTTTGAATGTCTTTGCTCCTACAGGCATGATCATAAATTCCTGGAAGTCTGTGGAATTCTCTGCATGCTTTCCTCCATTCAGGATATTCATCATGGGCATTGGCATGCTGACCTTCAATCCTGTCTTCGCTATTTTATTAAAATATTTATAGAGAGGAATGCCCAAGCTTTCCGACGTAGCTTTGGAGAAAGCCATGGAGACGCCGAGGATAGCATTGGCTCCCAGCTTGCTTTTATTGTGTGTGCCATCCAATTCTATCATCCTGTCATCTAGACTTCTTTGATTCCACTCTTTCCCGATAAGGGCTTTGGCAATGACAGTATTTACATTTTTCACCGCTTTTTCCATTCCTTTCCCACCATATCTCTTTCCACCATCCCGGAGTTCCACCGCTTCATGGCTTCCTGTGCTGGCTCCGCTGGGTACTGACGCTCTCCCGAATGATCGATCGGACAAAATCAGGTCAACTTCTACAGTCGGGTTTCCCCGCGAATCTATGATCTCTCTGGCGTGAATGGATTTTATTTTCATTTTATTTTGATTATTGGTAGGGGAATTATATATTATGGGGTCGTTTTTGCAAATTATGATACAATTGCCCCAATGCCCCTAATTCTCTACACGAAAACCGGTTGTCCATGGTGCCAAGAAGTCCTAGAACTTTTTGCCGAGAAAAATATAAAATTTGAAGAAAGGGAAGTTACTGGCAATCAAAACTATTACGATGAGTTAATTGTAAAATCTGGACAAGATAAAACACCGACTCTAGATATAGATGGAAAAATTTTGGCGGATACGGATGTGGAAGAGGTGAAGAAAGTGCTTAATCTTTAATCCGTATCCCCCAACCCCCACGCAGGCACTATCGCCAGTAGGCAGAGTAGCCCGATCACCACAAACATATACGACTGATCAGAAGTGTAGATCAAGACAAAACCCGTAATCAACGGCGCAATGAAATAGGAAATGGAGCGGGTAATGCGGAAGAAGCCGAGGATATTGGGATCTTTGGGATCGACAGTTTTGAAGAAATACGTCTCTATCATAATCTCTGCGGAGGCGGCTCCAATGCGGGTGATGAAAAGTCCAATTGCCCAGATCATTACACTTTTTGAAATAATAGCAGCCAGAGCAATAGTCGAAAGTCCGAGTAAAGCAAAACCGATAACCATTATTTCTTTTTCCCCATATTTTTTATCGGCGATTTTTCCTAAAGGCAATTGTAGGAGTGGAAACGGCAGTAGCATAACGGTCAAAATAATGCCGATCTCCGACCAAGACAATCCTACGACAGTATGAAGATAAATAGGACTGTAGACAACCATCCAGGCATAAAATATTTGCAATATAATATTGATGAAAAAAAGCCGGGAATGATTGGAATCTTTCGTTAATTTAACAAATGTCTGCCAGAGAGAAGGATGGTGGTAATGAGGATCCTTGAACTTCGGGAAATTTTTAAAGACAAGATAAAAAAGAGGAAAGAGCATAAAAAGGGAGGCAGTGTATACGCTCCTATAGTCATTCATTTCTCCTATGATCATACTGCCAAGCAGGGGTCCGATTATCCAAGCACAGTTAATAGCTGTCATGTACATCCCACGGATGACTCCCACATGTGAGGTGTCGGAATAGACTTCCAGGAATATGTCTAGGCAAAAGCCAATGAGTGCGATGATGGCACTCTGCAGAATGAAGAAAAGGGCAATTAACCTAGGATCAAGCGTTGTGCTCAGGCCGTAGAAAAGTCCAGCTTGAATCATAATCAACCAAAGGGCAGTTGTATAATTTCCCACTTTGCGAATGAGAAAAGGAACAAATAAAAAGCCCAGGACAGTTGCTGCACTGCCAAGCATATATATCAATCCCAGAGTTTTCTCATCCGTCAGCAAGCTCAAGAAACTGGAATTGGAATACATCGGCATGACAACATGCATGGTGTAGATGAAGCCGATAACCGCTATTGTGTAGAGGATATGGCTCTGCTTATTTAGCCGAGGAAGAGCATGCTGGTGTCTCATGCCAGTTATTATAACAGCAATATACTATATGCTTAATAGGACAGGAATGACGATGGGTCGTTTGGCAGTTTTTTGCAATAAGAACTTGCTGACATTGTCGCTGATATTTGTTTTGACGTATTCTATGTTGATAGGATTCATCCCTCGCGTCGATTCCTCCACCGTATTTTTTATAATCATTCTGGCGTGATGCAATAGGTCTTGGGACTCTCGCAGATAGACGAAGCCTCGGGAAATGATATCTGGAGATTTCTTTAGCCTTCCTGTTTGGGCATTTATAATTGCAAAGACAATGAATATTCCATCCTGCGCAAGCATTTGCCTATCGCGAATGACCACATCCTGGATGTCTCCGACAGAGAAGCCGTCCACCATGACGATTCCTGAAGGTGCTTTTTCTTTCAATTTTACAATTTTAGCTCCGCTGTCATTTTCACTGGCTTGGATTTCTACTACAGATCCATTGTCGGGAATGATAACTTGATCTTCTGTCAATCCATTTGTATCCATTGCAATTTCACCATGAACTCTGAGCATGTAGTGATATCCGTGGACTGGCATAAAGAACTTGGGATGAATCTTCTTGTGTATCCAAGCCGTCTCATCCTTGTTGGCATGTCCGGAAGAATGCACATCGGCAATGCGGTAATGGATAATGTGCGCTCCTTGACGAGAGAGATTGTCCTTCAACTTCTGCACCGCCCTTTCATTTCCAGGGATGATAGATGAGGAGAGAAGGATGGTATCGCGCTTGGTGATCTTTATATATTTATGAGTCTTATTTGATATGCGCATCATAGCTGCGAATTCATCTCCCTGCGCTCCGGTAGCTAGGATGACAATCCTCTCTGGGGGGAACTGCGGCATTTGTTCAACGGTGATGAGGGTGTCAGGCTTGGGCTTCAATAGACCGAGATGTTTGCAGATTTCTATATTCGTCTTCATACTCCTCCCTTCCACGACCACTTTCTTGCCGTATTTTTCCGCGAATTCTATTATTTTTAGCATTCTTTCTAGGAGCGAAGCAAAGGTGGCAATGATCAATCGGCCATGTGTATTTTTTATAATTTCTTCAATATTCTTATGCACCACTTTTTCTGGAATAGAGAAGCCTGGATTTTCCACATTCGTGGAATCCGCCATAAGAAGGAGAACTTTGCGAGTCTTGAAGGCGCGGTCGTATTCTGCTTCTTCTTCCTCTGTCGGCACTCCATTCACATGGTCGAGCTTGAGGTCGCCGGTGTGCACGATGTCTCCATGAGGTGTGCTGATGATGACTCCCATGGCATCGGGAATAGTGTGGGTGACGGAGAAGAAACTGACCTTAAGAGAACCAACAGTGATAGTCTCGCCTTTTTCCACAATCTTCATATTCAATGGCGGAAGAGAAGGGAATTCCTCCTGGCGCTTCTTGATCATGATGGAAGTTAGCATGCGGGTGTATAGAGGAGGATTGCCAATACGAGGCATAACATACGGTATTCCTCCTATATGGTCTAGATGGCCGTGGGTAATAATGACTGCGCGGATCTTATCCTTTTTTTCCTCAAGATATTTCGTATTGGGGAGAATATAGTCTATTCCTGGAGTGTTCTCATCCTTGAATTGGAAGCCGATATCAATGATAACGATGTCATTCCCATATTCGATCAGTGTCATGTTCTTACCGATTTCTTCTACTCCTCCGAGGGGAATAATTCGGATAGAAGTAGGTGCAAGGGGAGGCACAATGTCCTCTGTTTTTTTATGGACTTGTGTTTCTGCTTTCACTGGCGGTCTTGGCGCGCCTCGCTGTCCTCGGCTATCGCCTCTAGCCGGTCTAAAATCTCTTTTTACTGCAGGTCTCGTTGATATTTCTGGTGGTTTAATTGGTTCCATTATTTTTTAATTATTCTTTGTTAAATATTTTCCAAACATTGGCGGTTTCGACATACCATTTATTTATTCCATAAAATCTGTCCGTTGGAGCAGTAATGCTTCCCAGACTGACACCTTCCAGCTTGTCAGGAATGATATATATGAAGTCTGGGGAATAAAGGAATATCGCCGGCACGTCTTCTTGGATTATCTTTTCAAACTGAGCATGGATCTTTTCCTTACCTTTACTGTCAGATGCGACTCTGGCATCTTCCAATAACTTGTCGGCCTTACTGTTGACATACATGGCTACATTCAGCCCTGGAGAATTCCTCTGCGATGAATGCCAGAAGGCGTACAGGTCGAGATCTTTTCCTATGGATTCCCCGAACAGCAGAGCATCATATTTTCTTGTGGCAATGACATTCTGGTACAGGTCGCCGTATTCAAAAACTTTTATTGTCACTTTCGCCCCTATTTTTTCCCAATCCTGTTTGATTATTTCTGCTACCTGCTTCAGATCCGGAGAGTCGGCTGTGGCTATGGAAAATTCCAGAGTGCTATTTTTCTTTGCAAGGAGAGCTTTTGCGCTCTCTATATCTTTTGCGATATTCTTTTCCATATCCTGTTGCGTTATCTCACTCTTTTCACTATTCTGCGAAGGCAATGGGCCGTCGGCAACGACTCCATATCCGTATAGGACTTCCCGCACCACTCTCTGCTTGTCTGTTGCCATGTCCAGAGCTTTGCGCACATCACTGTTAGTAAAAATTGGTGCTTGATTCTGATTAAAAAATATTCCAAAGATTCTCGGCAGAGGGGTATGAAGGATGGTTGCGGGCATACTAGTAGAAGCTATTTGAGCGGCGGCGCTGGCAGAAATTCTAGCGATAGATTCTACAATACCGGCATTATACGCTTCGAGCAAATTTTTCTCATTTGGATAAAAATACACGAGAAGATTGGAAATAAAAGGCTCGCCTTCATGATATCTGCTGAATGAAGAAAGGGAATAGTAGAGTGGGATTCCACCGCTGTCTCTCTGGATATTCTCCAGCTCATAAGGCCCAGAACCTATCGGCTCTATATTATATTGACTGTAAATAAATTGATCCGAGCTCACCTTGCTCCAGATATGTTTGGGCAATATTCCTAGAGTCGTATTGGCGAGGAAAGGGGCATAAGGCTGTTTCAATATAAATTGAATTTCGGTAGGGCTGATTTTTTTGAAAGCCGTGTTCGCCCAGTCGGCTCGTCGAGGGCTCTTGATAATATTATCCTGTATCTTCTGCATGGTGAATTCTACATCATCCGCTGTCAGAGGCACTCCGTCATGGAAGCGCAAGTCATCCTTAAGAGTGAAAGTATAAGTCAGTCCGTCTTCAGAAACTGTATATTTTTTCGCTAGGTCTGGAACAAGCTTACCATCCTCATATTTCATCAATCCCGCATATATCAAGCTGGAAAGGTCTCGGTCAATATCTGTAAAAGCTAGAATAGGATTGATGGATCTCGGCAGTCCTACCACTCCTTCCACTAACCGTCCGCCGTGAGCTGGCACAGGCATGAGGAAAGATTTGTTGACATTCCAGGCGAGAGCCAAGGCGCTCATACCGCTCACAATGACCAAAAGCCCAAAAATCACTTTCTGGGTCGCGGAGAAACTTTTTATGATGGCGAGAATCTTCTCGCCGCCTTTAATACGAAATTCTCTGCTCATTCTGCTTATTATTTTGGAGAGGTTATTAGATCAGGCTGATAAGGGCTCCTACTGCAAAAAGAATTGCAATAACAATGGTAATAATGAAGAGCGTTCTTTCGAAGCCGCGGCGAGTATGGTATGCCGAGCTGAAATTGTCGCCTCCGCCAAAAGCTCCGCCTATCTGGGCGCCGGTGCGCTGTAGGAGGATTGCTGTTACAAGAATAATTGCGAGTACAATCTGAATGTACGGCAAGATAGCTTGAATAGTCTTCATTGGGGAGAGTATAGCATGGGAGGGGGAGGGATGCAAGGTTGACCTATTGGGCTTTCTGTATATAATGACAATACTATGAAAAAAATACAGAAAACAGCACCAAAGAAAGCTATCAAGAAAGAACAAAAAGTCCAGCCAGCAGGCACTCCAAAAATCCCCGACTTTAAAATCAAGCCCCTCGCTGACAGGGTTCTCGTCAAAGAAGATATTGAAAACAAAGAGCAGAAGACAGCTTCTGGCATCATCATTCCAATCTCCGCGCAAGAGGATAAGGAAGGAAAAAGAGGAAAAGTAGTGGCTGTTGGTGCAGGCAGAATTGAGGAAGGGAAAGTTATACAGATGTCTGTGAAAGTTGGAGACAATGTCCTTTTCCAATGGGGAGACAAGATAAAGGTAGATGAAGAGGAATATTATATTGTCAAAGAATCGGAAATATTAGCGGTAATCAAATAAAATCATGTCAAAAATCATACTCTATAATGAAGATGCCAGGAAAGCCCTTAAGAAAGGCGTGGATGCGGTTGCGGATGCGGTGAAGATCACTATCGGTCCTCGTGGGAGAAATGTTGTGCTGGATAAAGGCTACGGTTCGCCGACCATTACCAATGACGGAGTTTCTATTGCCAAAGAAATCACTCTAAAAGATAAGTTCGAAAATATGGGAGCAGAGATTATCAAGGAAGTTGCCACAAAAACAAATGACCTGGCCGGTGACGGAACAACCACATCTGTAGTTCTTGCTCAAGCCATCATCACCGAAGGTATGAAGCATACAACTATGGGAGTCAATGCCATGGGGGTGAAATTTGGAATTGAAGCAGCTTCTAAAGATGTCGTCTCGGCTCTGCAGGCAATCGCCAAGCCTATTAAGACTGATGAAGAAATCAGACAAGTGGCAACCATATCCGCGGAATCTGTGGAATTGGGAATGATCATCGCCGATACTATCAAGAAAGTTGGAAAGGATGGAGTAGTTACGGTAGAAGAATCGCAGACTATTGGTTTGGAATCCGAGGTGGTGGAAGGAATGGAATTTGATAAAGGCTACATCTCTCCATATATGGTGACGAATGCCGAGCGCATGGAAGCAGAGTATTCCGATCCAGCCATTCTTATTACAGATAAAAAAATCTCCTCAATAAAAGAAATATTGCCCTTGTTGGAGAAGCTTGCTCAATCTGGTAAAAAAGAATTAGTCATTATTGCAGATGATGTAGATGGAGAAGCGCTAACGACTTTTCTGGTGAATAAGCTCCGAGGAGGTTTCAATGTTCTGGCTGTAAAGGCGCCAGGCTACGGTGATAAGAAGAAGGATATGTTGGAGGATATAGCTATCACAGTAGGAGCTACGGTAATTTCCGAAGAAGTAGGGATTAAGTTTGAAACTGCTGACATTACTATGCTTGGCAGAGCGCGCAAGGTAATCTCCACAAAAGACAATACCATAATCGTTGGAGGAAAAGGCAAAAAGACTTCTATAGATGAGAGAGTTGCGCAGATCAGACAGCAAATCCAGAATAATGATTCTAAATATGACAAGGAAAAGCTAGAGGAGAGAGTGGCTAAGCTCTCCGGAGGTGTGGCGGTCATAAGGGTTGGAGCGGCGACGGAAACAGAGATGAGATATTTGAAATTAAAGATAGAGGACGCTGTCAATGCTACGAAGGCGGCTATCGATGAGGGGATTGTTGCTGGAGGAGGAGTGGCATATATAAAGGCGGCAGCAGAAGTAGCAAAGAAATCGATGGCAGGTTCTTCCAAGGAATTTGAGCTTGGATATCAAATAGTCTTGAAGGCTCTTGAAGCTCCATTACGTCAGATTGCCATAAATGCCGGCAAGGACGATGGTTCGGTTATTATTGAAAAGATAAAAAATGGAAAGGGAAATATGGGCTACGATGCATTGAAGGATGAAATGGTCGCGGACATGCTTGCCGCTGGCATTGTGGACCCAGTCAAAGTTTCCCGCCTAGGAATCCAAAATGCCTGCTCTGCTGCTGCTATATTATTGACGACAGAAGCTGCCGTGGCAGAAGAACCTAAGGAAGAGAAATCAGCTCCGTCTGGCATGGGAGTGGGCATGGATTATTAATCCAACTGTGATATACTAATCCAATCTTGCCATAAAGGCATATAAGTATTGAGTTAAATATTAAAAAATAAAAATTATATGAAAAAACCAATTGTAATTGTAATCATTCTAATAGTGCTCGGGCTAATCGTCTGGTCATTCGGTGGAGATAAGAAAGTTGATACCGATAAGAATAATACCAACACAGATCCTACAGTTTCCGCGCCTATAAGCGAGACTACGAAAGTTTCCGACAAACTTTCTTCATATAAGAATGAGGAGCTTGGTTTCAGCATAAAGTATCCTTCTACTTGGGATATTGGAGCTTCTGATGCGACGGTATCATTTGTCATCCCTTCAGGAAAGTCAGCAAACAGCCTTAAGAAGTTGGAATCAAAAATTTCCATCATTTCCGGAAAGTGCGCGTTTCCTCCAGTTACTACTATAAAGGAGCGAAGCACGCTTAAGAGCGGAGATCTTTCTTTCAGCATGATCTCCATGTCGAACTCCGTCCAGGGAACTAATTACTTTGATCGAATGTATTCTCTCCAGAGAGAAGGTATCTGCTATATCTTCAGCTTCTCTTCTATTACCGCAAGCCCAGCAAACAAAAATGTAAAGGGTTCCGAAGCTACTGTTATGACCAATAACAACAAGGCAATTGTAGAGTCAGTAGACTCACAATTTATAGAAATGGTAAAGTCCTTCGCTTACGTCGTTGGTCCAAAGGGACAGGATGAAGCTAGTGTTGTGCCTATAAAGAAGTAATAGTAGAATATAGAAAATAAATAGCATATGAAAAAAATTATTATTGGAATTATAGTTGTAGTTGCTCTAGCAATATTGTATGGATTTTCTACATACAATAAACTAGTGACTCTGAATGTTTCTGCGGATACACAATGGAAGCAGGTGGAAACAAACTACCAGCGACGCTTTGACCTAATTCCCAACCTCGTAGAATCAGTAGCAGGAATCATGAAGCAGGAGCAAGCAGTCTTCATGGCTATCGCTGATGCTAGGACAAAGTATGCAGGAGCAGCAACTCCAAATGACAAGGCTGCTGCCGCGGGACAAGTCGAGAGTGCTCTTGGACGGCTTCTTGTGATCACAGAAAATTATCCACAGCTCAAGTCTTCCGATACAGTCCAGACCCTCATGTCGCAGATCGAAGGAACAGAGAACCGCATAAGCGTCGAGAGAATGCGCTACAACACCGCTGTGCAGGCTTACAATCTTAGGGTAATGAGGATTCCAAGCTCTATCGTAGCGGCTATTACCGGATTCGATGAGAGAGAATATTTCAATTCTGCCGCAGGTTCGGAAAATGCTCCAGAGGTAAAATTCTAATCCATTCCAATTAAATTTATGAAAAAAAGAGGGATTGTAGCGATTTTTATCTTAGCTGCAATTCCTTTTTTCTTGGCGTCTTTTTCTCTGGCATACACCAGTCCAGGCAAGGCAACAGGCTTTGTGAATGATTTCGCTTCCATTATTTCCGCTGAAGAAAAGAATAAATTAGAAACTATCCTATCTAATTTCCAAAAACAGACTGGAAATGAAATTTCTATAGTCACCGTTCCTACTCTTGGAGATGAAACAGTAGAGACCTACGCTGTTAAACTTTTCGAAGAATGGGGAATTGGTGAGAAGGGGAAAGATAATGGACTGCTCCTGCTCGTCGCTCTGGAAGAGAGGAAAATGAGGATAGAAGTGGGCTATGGTCTGGAAGGATACATTACAGATGCGCAGGCGTCTTCTGTTATTAGAAATGTTCTGACTCCGGCGTTTAAAGAGGGGGATTATTCGGGGGGAATCAGTAGGGCGGTTGATATTATGATAAAGGTTTTGAATGGTCAGGTAGATGCGGTACCACAAGAAAATCCAGATAATGAGTATGATTTTCTAGGCTGGTTGTATGCTGCTATCTTCGCTTTCATTTATTTCGGAGCTATTCTCGGAAGAACAAAATCTTGGTGGCTTGGAGGGGTACTGGGAGGAATCGGAGGTATAGTGATTGGAGTGATTGCTGCATCTATTGTGATTGCTTCTGTATCCGTCTTATTCCTGGTAATTTTTGGACTTCTATTTGATTTCCTTATTTCTAAGATGTATAACTCAAGTGTACAAAAAGGAACGCGTCCGCCTTGGTGGATAGGTGGAGGAGGATTCGGGGGTCATGGCGGGGGTGGTGGTTTCGGAGGCTTTGGTGGAGGGAGTTCTGGAGGGGGAGGTTCAAGTGGGGGGTGGTAAAATATTACTACTATGAATCAGTCAAATAAATCTGCGATAGATAAGATAAAGGACAAAGAGCTTCATCGGATTGCTATCACTTGTATTATTTACAATAAAGATGAAAAGTATTTGATAACCAAAAGAAGCCCCTTTAAAAAAGTCCAGCCGAACAGATGGCATGTCCCTGGCGGAGGCTTGACCACGGATGATTATGTCCATACACGCACGACTCATAAAGACACGCAGTGGTATGGGTCATTGGAGAAAGCTTTGAAGAGGGAAATAAAAGAAGAGGTGAATGTGAAGATAGGAAAAATTTCATATTTGCTCGATCTCACTTTTATACGACCTGATGGCATACCTGTCCTTGTCTTGAGCTACTACGCTCCGTATATGTCTGGGAAAGTGAAGCTCGATGAAGATACGGTGGAATATAAATGGGCGACACTTGCCGAAGTTAAAAAGCTTGATATGATTCCGGGGATAGAGGAGGAGATAGAGATGGTGGAAAAAGTTTTGAAGGAGAAATAAAGGTGAGTAGATTGGAGGGTTCGCATAGCGGTCTATTGCGCGACGTTGGAAACGTCGTATGCTCGAAAGGGCATCAAGAGTTCGAATCTCTTACCCTCCACAATTCTGAATTTGAAGAAAGACTGACCTCGCCCGCGCCTCTGGCGCGGGCTCGGACTGATGTTTCCGCCAAGTCCCGCCAAGGCATTTTGAAATCCGCCAAGAGCATTCCCTCCGCTACGCGGCGGTTCGAGCCGATGTCTACAAGAAAATCTTTCATTCCCGGAAGATTTTCTTGTTTAATGAGATTTCCCGCTTGGTTGGCCCCTAAAATCCAGTTTCGCATGAGTTCGAGCCAATGATTGCCTTTGCGTTCAAAATTGCTCAATTTCTCTTCCAGCGTCTTCTTTTCCGCCATCAGCGCGTTCTTGCGCTCTTGATACTCCACAAGCTCCAGTGCTTCGTTTAGATACGCGTCTGTGAGGCGAGAGAGGCGCGCTGAAATGGCGGAAATATCGTTTTTGAGATTTTGAACGAAAAGTTTTGATGAGTAGCGGACATCGGCGTTTTCGCTTTCCAATTTTTTGAGATATGCGTCTCGCCACTCATCAGACAAAGAAACTTTTTGAACCATGTCTTGCACTTGTCGCGTCAATTCTTCTTCCCGCAAAAAGCGAGTTTGCGAACATTTTTGAGTGCGGCTTTTGAAAGTACAGTGGTAGTAGTGATACACCAACCCACTTTTCTTTATCTTCTTCTCGGCAGTTATCGCGTAGCCGCACTCACCGCACACCGCAAATCCTTTGTATAACAAACCTTTCTCTTCTCGCTTTTTGCGGGGCTTTCCGTTCGCGACAAGTGCTTCTTGGATTTTGTCAAAAAGTTTCTTTGAAATCATTGGTTTATGCGAACCTTGATGTATCTCGCCTCGGTACTGGAAATGACCGTAGTAAAAAGGATTTTTCAAAATATGCTCTACCGAGGCGAGGACAAGCGGTTTCCCACTTCTCGCGCCAACCAAGCCGAGAGAAAACATTTTGCGCTGAATAGCCGTGAGTGTAAATTGTCCCGTAGCAAAAGCCCCTAAACATTCTTTCACCTTGTTGAAAGTTTTCTTGTCAGGTTCAATCGTTCGCAAACGAGGTTCGTTGAAATATCCTAAAGGGGCTTTTGCTGATAATTCACCACGGCGGATCTTTTGGCGAATACCGCGCAAAATATTTTCTCTTAAATTGTCGGTGTAATATTTTGCTTGACCAAAAGCGACACTCAAAATAAATTTTCCTTGGGGTGTCGCTTCAAACCAAAATGTCGGGAATTTTAGCGCAACAATTTTTAGTGTGTCCACAAAATAGATGATCTTGCCACCATCAATGCTATTCCTAGCTAATCTATCCGGGTTCCAAGCTAAAATTCCCTGCGCGTTTCCTTTTTCAATTTCGCCAAGCATTTCGTTAAAAACCTCTCGCCCTGGTTCCTTGGCGGTTTTACTTTCATCATATTCTTTGACCACGAAAAGAGAATTTTGCTTGGCGAAATCGCGCAATTCTTGTAGTTGCGCCGGAATACTCAAAACTTGACGTTCTTCGTCCTCACTAGATTTTCGACAGTAAATAAAATACTTGATCATAGAATTGCGTTTAAAAAAGAAGCACGCTTACACCAACAATTCACAATCTCATTATACATCGGCTCACGCATGCTTTGCACGCGTCTCAAATGAAATTTGAGGAACCGCCGCGTAGCGGAGGGAATGCTCTTGGCGGATTTCAAAATGCCTTGGCGGGACTTGGCGGAAACATCAGTCCGAGCCCGCGCCAGAGGCGCGGGCGAGGTCAGTCTTTCTTCAAATTCAGAATTGTGGTCATTATACCAAAAAGTTCGGACTCATTTCCAACAGAACCCCGACTAAAATCGTACGCTCGGAGAACGCCCCGCCACCGCCTCGCTGCACTCAGCAACCCCGAAAGAAAAATGCCTCTTGCTTTTTGATTTTCGCGAGGGTGGATTTCTTCTAAAATAGAAAAGGCATTTTTCTTTCGGGGTTCTGCTCTCCAAGTATTTGAGCAGTGTGGCGGGGCGAAAGGCGGACTCGGTTTTGCCAAAGCTATTTTCTGGGGCAAAGGATTTGGCAAAACCTCGGCTAGTGTTTGTCTTTGCTTTTGTCCGCGCGGAGGAGGGGTCTGGGGAGGAATCCGCGCGGGCTCTTGGATTTTTTGGCGGAGAGAACAGACGATTTTAAAATAGATTTTTATTTAAACCCGAAAAATTTTTCTATTTCCTTTGGCATAAAAATCAACCAATCTTTCAGGAGTGGAATAATTATTTTAGAATCGTCTGTGGGATTTACTGCAAGCTCAAGTGTTTTATATATCTCGTCTTTTTTCTCTGGATAATATTTAACAAAACCTTCATAACATGGATATAAATCTCGTGTGTATTTTTGCTCTCGTTCCATAACAAGTTCAAAACCTGTTCTTAAAACCCTTTTCATTATCCATGAACATTTGTCCAGATTTTCTTCCAAAGTATCACCCCATCCATTTTCAAAAAAATCAATCGTCTTTTGTAATTCATCTTGAAGATTCCTAAAATGGAGAGCCGATTCTTTGCCTGGTTTCAATTTCGTAATGCTGTCTGATATATCATTTCCATAAATACACACGGCTTGAGTTTTTAATATTATATGCACACCTCTATTTTTGCTAAGTGCATGCTCAAGTGTACCAGCAACAATTTCTACATTTTTAATAAATGGATATTTGTCAATAATTTGCTTATTAAGTTCTTCTTTCCACTTTATATCTATTTGTTCATTCGGAAGATTAACTACGGCTATGCTATCAAGGTCTGCTATTCCATCAATTGCTTCTCCTTTCGCAACTGAACCTCTTATATAAACAGAATGAAGCTTGTCGCCAAAATGTTCTATGTAAGCGTTCTTGATTTCTTTTATAACGGGCTTCCACTTTTCTTGAAATTTATCGGCTGAAGCTTTTTTAATGATAAAGCCGTCTTTGTCTATTTCAAGATAGCCACCAATTTTTTGTATTTCAATCATCTTTATATAATTGAATATTTAACGATGGTCTTCATAAATAATATCCTTTTCATTTTTTACACCCTTTCTTAAAATTTTATCATCAAGTACGTTTCGCTTTATTCCTAACCAGATATGTTTCCACCAACCCTCCTTGGCAAATCTTCTATCAGAAGTAAGAACATAACTTTTATGAAGCAAGGTGACTTTTCTTCCTTTAGATGCCCGTCGCGCCAAATCAAAATCAAAACCATATTTTGCTCCACTCTTATATCCTCCCACTTCGTCAAATATACTTCTTTTAAGAAAACAAAAACCGCCCCACTTATGAACGTGAATATAACTCACAAGAGAAAAAATTTTAGTAGCGAGTGATTTTCCTTCCCATCGCACAACAGTTCTACCACCAACAAACCCCTTTTGTATAGCTTCCATTACTTCAGTTAGTAAATTTTTTGACACAATAGTATCAGCATCTAGAAAAGCCAGAATTTCCGCTAAAGAATTTTTTGCACCATAGTTTAATGCGTTGGCAGTACCCTTAGAAGGAGCTTGCAACACTTTCGCACCTGACGCCAATGCTATTTCAGCAGTTTTGTCTGTGCAACCATTACAAACCACAATAACCTCAAGCGCTCCGGAAAAATTAGAATCAAAAATAGATCTAAGGGTGTTACCTATTAGTTTCTCTTCGTTGTAAGCAGGAATAATTATTGAAATATCTGGTTTCATATACTTAATCCCAAGCTTCATATTTTTTACCAAACATAACTCTTATTCCGCCATAAATATTGTAAAGAAAAGAAAATGAATCATATAGGTATGGGAGCTTTACACCAAAAATATAAACAGAAATATTATTGTAAATTTTTACTTTGGTTTTATTGACTTCATTTTCTAAAATTTGCTTATCCATTTTTCTTTTCGGATTAAGAAATGATTGTCTAATACCAGCAATGGCAGACGAAATTGGAATGCCAATAAATTTTACATTTTCAAAATTATATTCAGTTGGGTGTAAATATTCAGCTCGTGTCCTTAGTTCAAAAAATTTCATAAAGCGCCATGTAAAATAATCTTTTTTGAATTCACCGACAAGAAAAAAGGTTAGTCCCAAGTATTGATCTTTTTTTGCTTCAACCCAAGAAAATCCAAATGCTTTTTTGTGTTCAAACTGGAAACCATTATTTTTCAGCTTTTCAAAGACACAGGCTTTTGCTTTTATATCTAGGAGAATATCAACATCATTTATGCGTCTAAAAACCCTGTTGGTATAGGCAACCAACAAAACAGAACCAAGAATTCGGTAATCTGCATTACAACTTTCAAAAATTTCTGTGGTTATTTTAAGAGAATTACTAATTTGTTGTCTTTGAGTTTCTGAGTCCATAATAAATTTTATTGTTCACTTCGTTTCATTACAACAAGAATGTAAGCACTCGCAGAATACCAAGCTTGTAAAAGAATATCTTTATTTACTTTGTATTCTCCTTTAGTTTTAGGCGAGGGATCATTAAGGATATAATTATTATTTTCTTTTCCAATTACAACAACAGAATGATTATTTTTATTCCCCGGATTTAAGTGTAATGCATTATTTCTTACACCCAACACAACAGGAATGTTTTTACCCAAATATGAATCAATAGTTTCCAAATTTGCCAGCGAGTAGCATAATTTCCCCCCTGCTTTTATGTACTCAATATCTAATGCAAGTTTCTCTCTTTGATATTTGGTAGCTTCGGTTGTAGATAATTGTTGTAAAAATGTTTTTAGTTTTTCTATATCTTTCTCGGTGGCGTTTTCAATAGAATTATCAATTAAATTGAGGTCTCGGTGCATACTCAAAACCTCGTACCCTCTTTTTACTAAAAAAGTTGAAACACCCTCTCGATTCATACCAGTTTCAAGTAAATATGGAGTCATTTTCTCTACAAGTTTTTCATATGGAATTTTATCTCCATAAAATTCCATTATCATTAGACATGTGGCAATCTGGCAGTGGTAACTACCTTTTTGTTGCTGGATTAACGGGACTTTTAATTTAATTGTCATTTCTAGTGTATTTTATCATTTTCCAGCTCTTTTTTCTAGTTGTTCTCTCCGCCAAAAAATCCAAGAGCCCGCGCGGATTCCTCCCCAGACCCCTCCTCCGCGCGGACAAAAGCAAAGACAAACACTAGCCGAGGTTTTGCCA